>JAFDCZ010000030.1 GCA_019312665.1 Deltaproteobacteria bacterium
TCACGGCTGCCGGTACCGGTTGCATGGCGGCCATTGATTGTGAACGTTGGTTGGCGGAGCAGGAAGCGGACTAGCCGCTCAGGAGACCCATGGCCCTTACCCGGGAGCGTCTCGAGCAACTCATTGCACGGTCGTCCGACAGCATCGTCGGGACCGATCGCAGTGGCAACGTCATCTACTGGAACGATGGCGCGAAGAAGGTGCTCGGCTACGACGACGAGGAGGTGCTAGGCACCCACGTGGGGCGCCTCTACCCGGACGTGGACGAAGCCAAGCGCGTCATGCGCGCCATGCGCGAGGCGGCCGGCGGTGGCAAGGATGTGGTCGACACGTTCCAGACCACTTTCATGGCGAAGAGTGGCGAGCGCATTCCGGTGGCCATCTCGGGCACGATCTTGCGCAATGAAGCGGGCGAAGAGGACGGCACGATCGGTTTCGCCAAGGATCTTCGCGAGATCCTGCGCAAGGATCAGTTGGCCACCTTGGGCGAAGTGGCCATCGGGCTCTCGCATGAGATCAACAATCCCCTGAACGTGATTCTCAACCAGGCCACCCTGCTCGAGCGCGATATCGAGGCGCTCGCGAACGAGGGCGACATTTCCGTCGAGAACGAGCGTCTCGACGCGATCCGTCGCGAAATCTCGCGCATCTCCGAGATCGTCGAACGCCTTGGCGAAATGGTGAAGGACGATACCTACGAGACGAAGGGCTACATCGGCCCGGCTCGCATGGTCGACCTGCGTTCGAGGGCGGAGCGCGATCAGGTTCCGATGGAACGCCTCGGAGGCCTGCGGATCCTCGTGGCGGATGACGACGGGGGCATCGCCCGTAGCCTGAAGGAAATCCTGACCCGAGACGGATGCCAGGTGACCACCGCCGGTGACGGCCGGGAGGCGCTGGCCGCTCTCGGCGAGGCCAAGTTCGATCTCGTCCTCTCCGATGTGGTCATGCCCAACATGGACGGCTACGAACTCTTCAAGGCCATCCAGGAACAGCATCCGGGCCTGCCCGTTCTGATGATGACCGCCTTCCACTACGACAAGGACCACATCATCAAGCGCAGCCGCGTCGCCGGCCTGGGCGCCGTCCTCTTCAAGAAACCCGTCGACCCGGACCGCCTCCGCCAAACCATCCTCGAAGCCGTCCGACGATAAGTCAACGAGCGGGGACGGAGCTACGGAGTTTCGACCTGGTCTTTCGGGATGTTGAAGAGCTGGCCTGCGTCGTTCTTGACGAGGTAGCTGTCGGACCATTCCTTGAGGACGGTGACTTCCTCGCCGGAGCTGAAGGAGATCTCTTCGATCTCCTCGCCGAGGTTGGCCTGGTGCTTCAGGGAGGAGGCTTGCTTGAGGGTCGCCATGGGGCGGGTGTTTAGCCGCTGGGAAGCGGGGTTTCAAACCTTGCGTCGTTGCGGCCTGGTGGCGTGTGGGCGACGCAGATCCCGATCACCTGGTGGGCGCCGGCACAGAGCAGAGCCCGGGCAGCTTCGCTCAAGGTGGCACCGGTCGTGGCGACGTCATCGACGAGCCACACACAGGCCGGGACGGCGCGGCGGGCCACGAAGGCTCCCCGCACGTTACGGCGCCGCTCGCGACGCGAGAGCCCTACTTGCCGTGGGGTGTCGCGCCGGCGCTCGAGCACCCGGAGACCGGCTTTCACTCTCGCCTCTCGGGCGACGGCACGGGCCAGGAGTGCCGCCTGGTCGAAACCGCGCTCGCGCCGGCGGGCGCGGTGCAGGGGTACGGGGACAACGATGTCAGGCACAAAGGTTGCGGGAACCCGCCGCGCGGCAGCCCGCACCAGAGCCAGCACGACCGCGTCGGCCGCCGGGTCGAGGCTCGACAAACCGGATCCCGGGTACTTGAAGCGGTGGATCCACTCCTTCCACGCGTCGGTGTAGGCGACTTCAGCCGTCCATGCGGCCAGGGGACGCGGCGGCGGAACGGGCACGGGCGGAGCCGGCGGCGGCGTGCAGCCGCGGCAGAAGGGCGGATGATCTGTCGCTCGTCCACACGAGGAGCAGCCGTTCGGGAGGAGAAGCGCCTCCAACGTACGTAGCCACCCGTCTTCATCCGTCATGCCCATGCGGTTTCCGTGGGACCGGGCAGAGCCGAGGCTAGCAGGGTGCGGCGCGTCTCACGCCTGTCGCGGACTAGGCGGCTGCGTCGCCCCCACTGGGCAATTCGATCGACGGCGCATCTTCCCAGAGCCGGTCGAGGTCGTAGTACTCACGTGTCTCGCCGAGGAAGATATGAACCACAACATCCCCCAGGTCGATCAGGACCCAGCGCCCCTCGTCTTCGCCTTCGACCCCGAGCGGCTTCTGGCCGCTCTTCTTGGACGCCTGGATCACCGCATCCGCGATCGAGCGAACGTGACGATTCGACGTTCCCGTCAAGATCAGGAATGCGTCGGCGAAAGAAGTGAGCTCGCGCACGTTGAGGGCGACGGGCTTCTGGGCCTTCAGCTCGAGGGCAGCTTCGGCCAGGATGCGCACCCGTTCCTGGGCGGTGATGTCGGCGGGGGATTCAGTCACGTGGGTTGGCCCTTGTAGGCGTCACATTTCTCGATCGGCTCCCGAGTGACCTCGGGAACCAGATATCGGATGGATCGGCCGTCTCGCAATCGCAGGCGGATGTCGGTCGCCGAGACGTCGAACGCCGAGATCGGAACGCGACGGATCCAGGTGCCCGCCGTCCGATGTCGGGCGAGCTGTCCGCTCGCGTCGACCTCGACACTCGCCGCCAGCGAGGGCGGGAGCCAATCGCTCAGACTGCCACCTCCCGGCGGGCGAGTGACCACCGCGAAGTGAGCGAGGGTAGGCAGCGCTTCCGGGGCCCGCCAGGCATCCAGCTGCGCAAAGGCATCCTGGCCGAGAATGAACACCAGCTCTGCCGGGGTGAGCTCTTCCCGGAGCAGCCGCAGGGTATCCACGAGATAGGAGGGCCCCGATCGGCCCTGCTCCGCGGCAGAAACCTCGAAGCACGGGTTGCTGGCTGTGGCGGCCTCTACCCAGTGGTAACGATCGCTGGCCGGCGCAAGGGCCACTTCGCCGTCACGTTTCAGCGGCGGATCGGCAGCAGGAACGAAGAGCACCTGGGCAAGCCCAAGGCTCTCGGCCACCTCTTCGGCGGCGCGCAGGTGCCCGACGTGGATGGGGTTGAAGGTTCCCCCGAAGATGCCGACCAGACGATTCAAGCGGGCTCGCTCATTCGCGTAGCTGGCCATCCCCGAAGAGGACGAACTTGCGGGTCGTGAGCCCTTCGAGTCCCATCGGTCCGAATGCGTGGAGCTTGGAGGTGGACACACCGATCTCGGC
This sequence comes from Deltaproteobacteria bacterium, assembly GCA_019312665.1. Lineage (GTDB taxonomy): Bacteria > Myxococcota_A > UBA9160 > UBA9160 > UBA6930. Next base: position 3,320 of record JAFDCZ010000030.1, read on the forward strand.
ACCGAGCCCCAGGCGATAGCCGTCGGAGAACGCGGTCGAGCAGTTCACGCCTACGGTGGATGAGTTGACCCGCCGCACCCATTCCTGGGAAGAGGCGTAGTCGCTCGTCACGATCACATCCGTATGCTCGGAGCCGAAGCGTTGTACGTGCGCGACGGCGGCGTCGAGATCATCGACCACCTTCACCGCCAGGATCTTGTCGAGGTACTCGGCGCTCCAATCCGCATCGGAGGCGGGGACGGCTTCCGAGAACACGTCGCATGTTTCGCTGCAGCCGCGGATTTCGACGCCCTCTTCGTGAAGACGTTTCAGTACTTCGGGTAGAACGCGTGACGCGGCATTCCGATGGCAGAGGAGTGTTTCGAGGCCATTGCAGATCGCCATCTGTCGAATCTTCGAGTCTCGGACGATCGCGGCTGCCATCTCCATCTCGGCACTTTCATCGATGAAGACGTGGCATACACCCTCGTCATGCGCGAGCACCGGAATCGAGGATTCACGCATGACCTTGCGAATCAAAGGTGCGCCGCCGCGGGGGATCATCAGGTCGACATAACGATCCATCTTGAGAAGATGATCGATGGCGTCCCGATCCGTGGTGGGCAGGAGCTGGATGGCATCTTCGGGCAAGCCCGTGTCTGCGGCCGCCGCACGCAACACCGTGCCGAGAGCCTGGTTCGAGTGGAAGGCCTCCGAGCCGCCGCGCAGGATCACCGCGTTGCCGGCTTTCACGCACAATGCCGCGGCATCTACGGTGACGTTCGGTCGCGATTCGTAGATCATGCCGATCACGCCGAGGGGAATGCGCATGCGTCCCACGCGGAGCCCATTCGGCCGCACGTTCATCTCGCTGATCTCGCCGACGGGATCTTGCAGGCGTGCGACCTGGCGCAGTCCGTCGATCATGTCCTCCCACTTGCCCCCTTCCAGGGAGAGCCGGCGAACCATCGGGGTCGCGATGCCCTTTTGCTCGGCCTCCGCGATATCTCGCCGGTTGGCTACGAGGATCGTTTCCCGGTTGGCTTCGAGGCGCTCTGCGGCGCTCAGCAGCCAGCTGTCCTTGGTCTTGCTGGGGAGAGCCGCCAGGACGCGGCTGGCGGACTGGGCCTGCCGGCAAAGCGTTTCGATCTGCTGTTCCAGCTCCATGGGGATGCCTCGTGGGGTTTGGTTCGCTCGGCCCGGTTGGTTCGACCCGGCCCATTCGACTGAGTCAGTCGAGCAGCACGAGGTCGTCCCGATGGATCACCTCGTCGCCGTTCGAGTAGCCTAGCAGCAGGTTGATCTCACTGGTCTTGCGGCCCTTGATGCGTTCGATCTCGTCTGCGCCATACGCAGCAAGGCCCCGAGCGAACTCGTTGCCAGCCGGATCGATGCAGGAGATGGGGTCGCCGATGCCGAAGCGGCCGTCGACCTTGGCGATGCCCGCCGCGAGCAGACTGCGGCCGCGCTCGCGTAACGCCACGACTGCTCCCGCGTCCAGCTCGACCCGCCCGAGAGGGCGCGCCGTGTAGGCCAGCCAATGCTTTCGTCCGGCCAGCCGGCTGCCAGCCAGGAAAAGTGTGCCTACGTTTTCGCCGGCCGCGACCCGGCTGAGTACCCCAGCTTTTCGGCCATTGCATAGGACTGTGGCAGCGCCGCTTCGCGAAGCCGAACGGACCGCCTCGAGCTTGGTGATCATGCCACCGCGCCCGAAGGCACTCTCGGAGCCGCCAGCGGCCTCTTTCACGCGCGCGTCGATCTTTTCGACCAGGGGTACGAGCGCAGGTTTGGGCTCACCCGGAACCGGCGGATGTTCGTACAGCCCATCGACATCCGTGAGGATCACCAGGAGATCTGCACCGACGAGGTTGACGACAGTTGCGGAGAGGTTGTCGTTATCGCCGAAGCGGATCTCCTCGGTAGCGACCGTGTCGTTCTCGTTCACGACCGGTACGGCGCCGAGGCCCAGCAATGTGGTCAGGGTATGGCGTGCATTCAGGAAGCGCTCTCGATCTTCGAGGCCCGTGCGCGTGACGAGCACCTGGCCGACCCTCCTGCCGTGGCGGTCGAGGCGCCGGCGCCAGAGTTCGGCCAGGCCGATCTGCCCAACGGCTGCCGCGGCCTGCTTCTCGGGGATGGATCGACCGGGATGGGACCAGCCCAGCGAACGGGCGCCCAGGGCGATCGCGCCGGAAGAAACGAGCACGATCTCGCGCCCCTCGTCCATCAAGTCTGCGACCTGCCGCGCGATCGACCCCATCACCCGGGGCCGCACGGCACCGCCATCGGTGAGCACTCCGGTGCCGACCTTCACGACGATGCGCTTTGCTTCGAGCGCGATCTTTCGCTCGGTCATGCGTCCAGCTCCTCGAGGGAGAGGGCGATCTGTTGCACGAGTTCCAGGGCGCCGTCACCCGTCGCTCCTGAAATCCGCAAGACGCTACATCCGCGCTTGCGCAGTTCGGCCTCCACCGCGTCCAGTTCCGCACTGTCGGAGAATAGATCGGTCTTGTTCAGCAGGACGATCTCGCTTCGCTCGAGCAGCGAGGCATTGTAGGCAGAGAGTTCGCCGCGGATCGTTTCGTACTCGGAAAGCAGGTCGCGGCTCGGGTCGAGCAAGGCCGCACCGTCGAGCAGGTGGACGAGCACCCGTGTGCGTTCGATGTGACGCAGGAATCGGTCGCCGAGCCCGGCGCCGCTGCTCGCGCCTTCGATCAGGCCCGGGATGTCGGCCACCACAAAGCGGACTTCATCACTCTCCACGACGCCGAGGTTCGGCACCAGGGTCGTGAACGGATAGTCGGCGACGCGCGGACGCGCCCGGGTGAGCCGGCGCAGGAGGGTCGATTTGCCTGCATTGGGGAGGCCGACCAGGCCGACATCCGCGATCAGCTTCAGGGAGAGCCGCAGGCGCAGCTTTTCCCCAGGCTTGCCCGATGTGGCGAAATCCGGAGCCTGGCGGGTCGACGTGGCGAAGCGCGCATTGCCCTGCCCGCCTCGACCGCCGAGGGCCGCAACGAAACGCTGGCCGTCCTTCGCGAGATCGGCCAAGGGTTCGGCATCTTCGGGCGCCGCCGTATCGAAGAGCAGGGTGCCCATCGGTACACGCACCTCGAGGTGATCTCCGCCGGCACCCGTGCGATCGCTGACGCCTCCCTTCGCGCCGCTCTCCGCCCGCAGTTCCTTGCGGTAGCGGTAGTCGCGCAGCGTCGCGAGATTGCGATCGGCAATGAAGATGACATTGCCGCCGCGTCCACCATCGCCGCCACTGGGGCCGCCTCGCTCGATGAACTTCTCGCGTCGGAACGCGACGATTCCGTTGCCGCCGTCGCCGGCAATCGCCACGAGGGTGGCTTCGTCGATGAACGATTCAGTGGCCATGGGACGCGCTCATCGGGGCACCCCCGACGTTCGCGCGTCTGGCGGCCCCGGGTTCGTTAGTTCGACGGCTCCACGCGGGCAACGACTTTGCCCTTGGACTTGCCGTATTGCACCACGCCATCGCGCAGTGCGAAGAGCGTATAGTCCTTGCCGCAGCCGACATGCAGGCCCGGGTGGATCTTGGTTCCCACCTGTCGCACCAGGATGTTTCCCGCGCGCACCACCTGGCCGCCGAAGCGCTTCACGCCTCGCCTCTGCCCGTTGGAGTCGCGCCCGTTCCTGGAGCTTCCCTGACCTTTTTTATGCGACATTTCGGCTCTCTCGTTGATCGAGCAAGGGGCCTGGCCCGCTTCCCGACGTTAGCTGTTGATCGACTCGACGCGGACTTCGGTGTAGGCCTGACGATGGCCCTGCTTGCGCCGGTAGCCCTTGCGCCGCTTCATCTTGAAGATCGTGATCTTGGGGCCACGGGCCTGGGCAGTGATCGTACCCACCACGTTGGCGCCGGAGACCAGAGGCGTGCCGACCTGAGGGTCGCCCTCGCCACCTACCAGTAGGACCTCGCCGAATTCCACGGCATCGCCGACCGAGCCGGCCAGCTTCTCGACGCGCACCGCCTGGCCGGGAGAAACCCGCACCTGCTTGCCGCCCGTCTTCACCACCGCGTACATTACGACTCCTCCGGATCCTGGAACCGCGGAAGTATCGGCGATTCGCTAGGAGCGTCAACCGGCTCCGCCGGGGCGGCCAGCACGGGCGGCGCCGGAGCTGGACGGCTCGCCGTTTTCTCAGGCGAGTCATAGTCCCCCAGGGGATCAGCCAGATCGTCCAGGCTGACCATCTCCTCGATGGGATCCGCGGCCGGTTTCGCGGCAGCCTGCTGCTCTGCCGGTTCCTCCTGCTTCGGATCGGCTTCTTCGGCCTTTTCCGGCTTCGCCTCGGCCTTCTCCGCCGCTTCCGGCTTGGCCGTCTCTTCTGCTTCCGGTTCCGCCTTCACGGCCGCTTCCGGCTTGGCCGTCTCTTCTGCTTCCGGCTCCGCCTTCTTCGGCTCCTCCGGCGGGGACATCCATGGCAGCTCCAGCACCACCGGCGGCCCTTCGGATTCAGACGTGATCTCGAACTGCTCCTGATGGAAATCGCTGCGTGCCCGGATCTCGATGGCGCGGCCCAGATCCTCCTCGAGCGTATGCAGGGTGGCCCGCTCCGAGCCGAGCAACTGCTCGGCGACCCGCCGGCTGACGGTGACGGCCACCTCGCGCCCACAGAAATTCGGCAGGTCCTTGCGGATCTCGCGCAGGATCTTGTGGGCGACGCTCTCGTCCGAGAGTACGAAGCCCTTGCCCTCACAGTAGGCACAGGGCTCGCAAAGCATCTGGACCAGGTTCTCGCGGGTGCGCTTGCGCGTCATCTCCACCAGCCCGAGCTCGGAGATCTTGAGGATGTTCGTCCTGGCTTTGTCCCCTCGGATCGCTTCCTGGAGGGAGCGGTAGACCTTGTCCCGGTTCTCGGCGCTCTCCATGTCGATCAGGTCGATGATGATCAGCCCGCCGATGTTTCGAAAGCGCAGCTGGTTCACCACCTCGCGCACGGCCTCGAGGTTGGTGCGCAGGACGGTTTCTTCGAGATCCCGCTTGCCGACATAGCGGCCCGTATTCACATCGATGGCGGTCAGGGCTTCGCTCTGATCGATGATCAGGTAGCCGCCGCTCTTCAACCATGCCTTTCGTCCGAGGTTCCGGTCGATCTGCGCTTCGCAGCCGAAGTGGTCGAAGATCGGATCCGAACCCTCGTACAACTCGATCTTCGGCTTCGGATCAGCGACGAATTTGTCGACGAACTCGGTCAGCTCCTTATGCGCTTCGGGTGAGTCGATTACGATGCGCTTGGTCTCGGAGTTCGCGAAATCGCGTACCACACGCAGGGCGAGAGCCGGCTCGGCGTAGAGGGTCGCCGGTGCTCGCACCTGATCCTTCTTGATCTGTACGTCATCCCAGACCGAGGTCAGATAGTTCACGTCGGCTTCGAGATCGGCCTCGCGGGTGCCGCCACCGGCGGTGCGGATGATGAAGCCCAGATCGGCGGGCTTCACCTTGTTCACGATGTCGCGCAGGCGCCGCCGCTCCCGGTCGTTGTCGAGCTTGCGCGAAACCCCCACCCGCTGGGCCCAGGGTGTGAGCACCAGGTGGCGGCCGGCAATCGAAACATGGGAGGTGATGCGCGCACCCTTGGTGCCGATCGGCTCCTTGGCGATCTGCGCGACGATCTCCTGCCCCTCATGGAGCAGGGTCTCGATGCTCGGGATGCGCTTTCCCTGGCCGCGGCGGCGCCGGCCGCGCGGATCACCGTCCGTGCTGTCGAGCTTTTCGATGTTCTCGACGTAGTCGCCGGCGTAGAGGAAGGCGGCCTTCTCGAGGCCGATGTCGACGAAGGCGGCCTGCATGCCGGGCAGCACCCGGGTTACGCGCCCCTTCACCACACTGTTCTCGACGCTGCGGCTTTTCGCCCGCTCGATGTGGAGCTCGACGAATTGTTTCTTTTCGAAAATGGCTACCCGGGTCTCGCCGGGTGAGGCATTGATCAGGATCTCGTTCTGCATTCCCGCCTTTCGGGCCGGAATTCGCGGGCGCAGATGGGCGGCGAATGTTTCGCGTACACGCCTGGGGCCTCCGGCTTGGGTGTGCCGAGTGGGCCGGTTCCGGCGACTGTGGCTGAAATGCCGCCAGAGGCGGCGGGGCGGGGTTCAGGCGCGCAGTGTCCTGGCCAAGGCCAGGCACTGCGGGACGGGCAGCTCGGCCAACGTCCCGAAACTCGGTTGCTTTTTGCTCCGACACCGGATGTCGCTCAACTGCCTGGCATGCTCACCACGCAGACGCGTGGTCGGGACCAGAAGCTGGGATCGCGGTGTCGCCAATCGGTTCACTCAGTGGTTTGTGGTTTGGAATCTCGGCTGCGGCCGGTGCCGGGCCTTGGAGCGCACGCGAAAACGAACCCCATACTGTCCGCGCTCCAAGCTCGGCTCGATGCCCGCTACACTGCCCTTTTCGGGCCCCGCGGGAAAAATGGCCGCCAAAGCTCATCCGGGAGCATCATGGATCGCGACTCCAAGGTCAAGAACCCCGCGGGGGATCCGCGACGCGCCCTTCCCTCCATTGATCGGCTGACCCGCGACCTGACCCAAGCTGCCCCGGAGCTTCCGACCTGGGCCGTCCAAGCGGCGGCTCAGGAGGCCGTGGCCCGGGCACGGGCGGCGCTGGGGGCCGGTGAAAGTGCCGGTGACGTTGCCTTGGAAGCCCACCAGCGGGCTGCGGAGCTGGCTCGGCCGAGCCCTGGCCGCGTCGTGAACGCCACCGGGGTGGTGCTGCACACGAACCTCGGTCGTTCTCCGCTGGCACCGGCGGCCGCTTCGGCGTTGGCCGCGGCGAGCCTCGGCTACTCGGATGTGGAGCTCGATCTGGCCAGCGGAGGTCGGGGCAAGCGCCAGGCCAGCTTGACCGGAATGCTCTGCCTGCTGTCCGGCGCCGAGGATGCGCTGGTCGTCAACAACAACGCCGGGGCCGTCCTGCTGGCCCTGGCCGCCCTCGCGCGAGGCCGCGAGGTGATCGTCTCCCGGGGCGAACTGGTCGAGATCGGCGGCTCCTTCCGGGTGCCCGAGATCCTCGAGCAGGCAGGCGTTCGCCTGGTCGAGGTCGGCACGACCAATCGCACCCATCCGAAGGATTACGAGCGGGCGATCGGCCCCGAAACGGGCGCGCTTCTGAAAGTCCACCGCAGCAACTTCGAGCAGCAGGGCTTCGTGACCGAGGTCGGCATTCCCGAGCTGCGCCGGATCGGCGATGCCCACGGCGTGCCGGTCATCGACGATCTCGGCAGCGGCACCCTGCTCGATCTGCGCAGCGAGGGCCTGCCTGACGATTCCTGGGCGCCAGGCCGCCTGCAGCAGGGCGCCGACCTGGTGTGCTTTTCCGGCGACAAGCTGCTGGGCGGCCCACAAGCCGGCATCGTGTTGGGTACCCGTGGGCCCGTAGGCCGGCTGCGTGCGAGCCCCATGGCCCGCGCCCTTCGGCTGGACAAGCTCGGGATGGCGGCCCTCGACGCCACCTTACGCCTCCTGCTGGAAGATCGTCGCGAAGAGATTCCGACGCTGCGCATGCTGCTGGAGCCCCTCGAGCAGGTGGGTGAGCGAGCCCGTGCCCTCGCCAAACGCCTGGCTGAGCGTCTTCAAGACGCAGCGGAGATCGAGGTCCTGGCCGTTCCGGGGGCGGTCGGCGGAGGTTCCCTGCCCGGCTTCGAACTGCCGAGCGTGGCCATCGCGGTACGGGCTCCCGCAGGGGCCGATGCGTTGGCCGAAGCGCTACGCGGAGCGCCGGTCCCGGTGCTCGCGCGCACCCGGGACGACCGCGTGTGGATCGACGCCCGCACGCTTCAGGGCGGTGAGGACGTTCTCGTCGAACAAGCCCTCGCTCATGCCCTTGGCCTCAGGTAGCCTCCCCCGAGGGCAACCCTATGTTGAACTCGAGCGTCCTCGTACTCAATCGCTCGTATCTGCCGATCCACGTCACATCGGTGCGGCGGGCTTTTGCCCTGCTCTATCAGGGGATTGCGCGAGCCGTCGATGCCCAATACCAGACCTTCGATTTCGAGGGCTGGAGCCAGTTGGCCGTGGCCCGCGATGCGGAGGCCATCGGTACGTCCTCCGGGCGCATTCGCATCCCGCGCGTGATCGTACTGGTCGCGTTCGATCGCCTCCCCAAGCGTCACGTGCGCTTCAGCCGCATCAACCTGATGGCGCGCGACGGATTCCAATGCCAGTACTGTGCGCGGAAGCCCAGCCGTGCCGAGCTGAACCTCGACCATGTCGTGCCCCGTGCTCTCGGCGGTCGCAGCACCTGGTTGAACGTCGTCACGAGCTGCGTCGACTGCAATCGCAAGAAGGGGGGGCGAACACCCCGGCAGGCCGGCATGAAGCTGCTGGGTCAGCCCAAGCGGCCGCGTTGGACACCGCTCATGAACCTGATGTTGTCGAGCGTGCGCTATGAAGAGTGGAAGCCCTTCCTGAGCGTAGTCGACGCTTCCTACTGGAACGTCGAACTGGCAGAGTAGGGGCGTACGCCGCCCGAAAGTTCGTGACCGCAAGCACGCCGCCCGCCGGCCAGAGCCCGTGACCGCAAGCTGTTCCATACTGGCAGGAGCCCCGTGACCGCAAGCTGTTCCATACTGGCAGGAGCCCCGTGACCGCAAGCACGCCCCCTCATCTTCCGAAAGCCCGACTGGTCGCCGTGGGCGGCGGCAAGGGTGGTGTGGGGAAGACGTTTCTCTCCGCAAACCTCGCCCACACCCTGGCGCGTGCCGGATACAAAGTGGTGGCCGTCGATACCGATATCGAAGGCCCGAACCTGCACACCTGGCTAGGCGTGAAGGCGCCGCGGGCGAGCCTTGCGGATTTCGTCTCTGGCCGGGAGAGCCGGGTGGAGAACCTGCTCGAGGAGACGCCCCATCACGGGTTGGGTCTGCTCGCAGCGACCCATGGCAACCTGGCGGCGGCGCAACCCAGTGCAGCACGTCGGGCGGAACTGCTTGCCGCCTTGCGCGAGCTGCCCTGCGATTTCGTGTTCGTCGATTGCGGTGCCGGAGCTCATCCCGCGAACATCGACTACTTCCTGGTAGGTGACGAAGGGTTGTTGGTGCTGCATCCGGAGCCGACCTCCGTGGAGAACACCTACACGTTCATCCGGGCGGCCTTCTACCGGCGCATGCAGTTGGCGATGCAGAAGCACGACGTGCGTGAATGCGTGCGCGAAGCGATGGACCAACGCAACGATCGCGGAATCCGCACCCCGCTGGATCTGCTTCGGGCGGTCGAGGAGATGGACCCCGAGGAAGGCCAGCGTTTCGCAGCGACGATGAAGACCTTCCGGCCGCGGGTCGTCGTGAATGAGGTTGCCAGCACGGAAGACATCAAGCTCGGCTTCTCCGTGCGCAGCGTGTGCCGGAAATTCTTCGGGATCGAAGTCGATTACGTCGGCTACATCAACCGGGATCGAGCCGTTCGCGATGCGATACTGCTTCGCAAGCCGCTGACGGAGGTTCATCCCGAAAGCGACGCAGCGGTGTATCTTCAGCGGGTCGCTGGAAAGCTCGTCGAAGCGGCTCGCAACGCAGGATCGTCCGCATGAAGCCCCTCTCCGAGATGACTCATTACGATGTGCTCGAGATCCAGGCCGGATCCCCGGCCGACGAAGTCGAGCGCGCGTACCGCATCGCCCAGACCACCTGGGCTGCGGATGGCCTCGCCACCTACTCGCTTTACGAAGAGGGTGAGTCCGAATCCATCCGGGAGCGGATCGAGCTGGCCTACCAGGTGCTTTCGGGACCGGATACGAAAGCCGAATACGATCGACGGCTCGAGCCCGGCGAAACCGAGATGGATTTCGAGGAGGTCGATCTCGACCTGCAATTCGTCGACGAGACGGTGGCTGGTCCTTCGGTCGATCTGGTGCCCGCCGAGATCGAGGCCTTCGATGACGCCGCAGACGAAGGCGGCGATACCGAATGGACGGGCGCTCGCCTGCGCCGGGCTCGGCTCCGCCGAGGCATCGATCTCGAAAAGATCGCCGAGGTCACGAAGATCAACCCGACCTACCTGCAGTACATCGAGCAGGATCAGTTCGAGGATCTTCCAGCGGCGGTCTACGTGCGGGGCTTCGTCGTTTCGCTCGCAAGATGCATAGGCTTGGAATCGGGACAGGTGGCCGATGGCTATATGGCCCGGCTTCGCGAGCACACGCCCGAGAAGCGCCGCCCTCCGGGGCGCCACGCCCGGCGTTAGGCTGAGCCATGCAAGTGATCGACGATCCGCAGCGCGCAACGCGCTTGGCGCGCGCCATCCTGTCGGATGTTATGACCTATCATCCCGAGAAGGTCCGGCTCGGCATCGAGCGTGACGATCTCTTTGCTCGGCTGGCGCCGGAACTTCGCGAGGCGCGTACCTATTTCGCGTCGCGGGTGACAGCGGACGTGGCCGCGAAGACCAACGCCTTCGATCGCGCCCTCGTGGACGTGATGGTGTTCCGCAGCGCGGGCGTGTCGTCCAGGATCTGGTAGTTGAGGCTTCGGGTTGGTGAGACCGAGGCGGGCCAGCGCCTGGACCAGGCCGCTGCAGCCTTGCTGGGTGTGCCCCGGGCCCAGGTGCAACGCTGGGCCCGGAGCGGGCATCTCCGGCTGAACGGTGCTGCCGCCAAGCCAAGCGCCCAGGTTCGTGAAGGCGACACGATCGAAGCGGATCCGCCGGATCCGGTGGCCGCAGATGTCCTGCCCGAGCCGATCCCCCTGGCCGTCCTGTTCGAGGATGATGCGGTGATCGTGTTGGACAAGGCAGCGGGCATGGTCGTGCACCCTGCGCCGGGCCATGCCGGCGGTACGCTCGTCAATGCGTTGTTGCATCATTGCCGCGATCTCGCGGGCATCGGCGGGGTGCTGCGCCCGGGGATCGTGCATCGCCTCGATCGCGGGACCTCGGGAGTGATGGTGGTCGCCAAGCACGACGCAGCCCACCTGGCGCTCGCAGAGCAGTTCCAGACCCACGAGATCGAGCGTCTCTACCGGACGTGGGTACGAACCGTTCCGAACGAGGACCGGGGCCATATCGATCAACCGATCGGCCGGCACCCACGCGATCGCAAACGCATGTCCATCGTCACGCGACATGGGCGCGATGCGCGCACGAATTGGGAGGTGGAGAAGCGCTATCCGGCGAGCGGAATTGCGCGCCTGGCCATCCGACCCGAGACGGGACGGACCCATCAGATCCGCGTACATCTCTCCTCCAACGGCATGCCATTGCTAGGTGACGATGCCTACGGAAGGGGCCGCCGTGCGAAGGGTCCTGTGCGTTTCGGCCGGCCCGCCTTGCACGCGGCACGGCTGGGCTTCATCCATCCGACGACTGGGGAGCCGTTGAGCTTCGAGGCGGAGCTGCCGGAAGATCTTCGCGAGCTCGAGGCAAGGCTCGAGGCGCGTGAGGCATGAGCGAGAGCCTGCAGGCGCGCGGTCTTCCGGTGAGCCACGGCTTCGGTAAACGCGACGCAGGGGCACCGAAGAGCCTGCGGCGTCCCCATCAAGTACATGGTGTCGGTGTGGTGGTCGTTCGTGAGCCAGGGCCGGAGGCACTCGGCGAGGCCGATGCGGTCGTCTGCAACCATCCGCAGGTTCCGGTTGGCATCGTCACGGCGGATTGCGTCCCCATTCTCGTGGCCAGCCGGGACGGCCGTGTCGTGGCGGCCATTCACGGTGGCTGGCGCGGGCTCGCAGCGGGGGTGGTCGCTTCCGGCGTGGCAGCGCTACGCGAGCTGACGGAGGACGAACTCGTGGCAGCGATCGGTCCGCATGCAGGCCCTTGCTGCTACGAGGTCGATACACCGGTCCTCGACGCGCTCGGCGAGCGTTTCTCCGCGATCCTGGCTGCAGCCTGTCGGCCTTCCCGCCCCGGCCACATGTGGCTCGATCTCGGTCAGGTCGCCAATGCCGCTCTGGAACAGGCGGAGGTTACCGCGATCGAGCGCCTGCCCGACGCCTGCACCGCCTGCCCCGGGGCACCGTTCTTCAGTGTGCGTCGCGATGGAGCGGAAACGGGTCGCTTGCTGCATTGGATTCAAGCCGGGTGAGAGAAGGGTACGTCCCTCGGGGGGCGAACCAATCGTGCCGGCGGGACGTACTCAAGCCTGAATCAGTGTCCCGGCTGAAACGTCGAAGCAAGCGCCCCCAGCGAGGTCGAACGTGATCCTCAACATCCCTCGTCTGCTTCGTTTTTTCGTCCTGGCGGCCGTGCTTGTGGTGGCCGGCGCTGCCCATGCGTGGGATTCCCGTGACGAGGCGGCAGCTGACGAATACCGGCGGCTCGAGCGGGAGCGTGCCGAACGCTACCGCTCCAGGGTCGAGCACGGTGACGTCACGACCGGGAGAACGCCGGTCGAGGCCCCAAAGCGTCAGGCCAGGCGTCCGACCGAAGATCGTCGCTCCGCCGAGAGTGCATGGGACCGCGAAGCCCGGGCATGGAGAGAACGAGCTTGGCGATGGTCCGAAGAAGTCGGCGACGACCTCGCCGACGCGATTCGCGACGCAATCGAGGATGCCCTGGGCGAGGGCGGAGGCGGCTAGCCGGCGTGCGGCGTTTGATCCTGCTCGGTGTGTTGCTGCTTGGGGTGGCGGCGGCGGCGTTGCCCTGGCTGCCAGGTCCGCGGCTCGTCCAGCGCCTACCGCGGGCCTCGCTCTTGTACAGCCGCCCGTGGGTCCTCGTGCCTGGAGCACGGGTTGATCGTGAGGATCTCGAGGCGCATCTGGAGCGCACGCGCTACCGGAGCGTCTCTGCGGATACCGCGAAGCCCGAGGTGGGCACGTATCACATGACCCGGACTCGCTGGGCCATGAGTCTGCGCCCCTTCGACTACCCGGATGGTCGCGAGAGCGGCGGCCTGCATGTGTTGAAGATGAAGGGCACCCGGATCGAAAGCATTGCAGGGCCGGACGGCGAGGCGCGGGACGCACTTTTCCTGGAACCGGTGCGGCTCGCAGTGCTCGGAGGCCCCGACGCAGCGCCCCGCGAATTGCTGGCGTTGGGGGATCTTCCCCAACACCTGATCGACGCTGTGCTCGTCGCGGAAGATCGGCGCTTCTTCGTGCATCCGGGCGTCGATCCGGTGCGCGTGGCAGGTGCCGCCCTCGAGAACGCCAAGGAGCGCCGCATCGTCGAAGGCGGGAGCACGCTGACGCAGCAGTTGGTGAAGAACGTCTGGCTCTCTCCTGAGCGCACCTGGGCGCGCAAGTTGCGCGAGGTCGGGATCGCCCTCTGGTTGGAGCTCCGTTACTCCAAACGCGAGATCCTCGAGGCCTACCTGAACGAGATCTACCTCGGCCAGGCAGGTGGCCGCGCGATTCACGGCGTGGGCCCTGCGGCCCGCTTCTGGTATGCGAAAGACGCCACTCAGATCTCCCTCTCAGAGGCGGCGCTGCTTGCGGGCATGGTGCGCGCACCGAGTGCATTGGCGCCGGATCGACATCCCGATCGCGCCCGAGCCCGCCGTGACCAGGTGTTGGACGCCATGCTCGCCCACGGTCGCATCGGGGAATTGGAGCATCGGCAGGCGCGACAGGCGCCGGTCGTCGTCCATCGTCGCCGCAGGGCGCGGGCCTCGGCGCCTGGCTTCACTGCTCAGGTGCGGCGGGAGCTGACCCAACAGACCGCGCTGGACGAGCTCGGCGAAGCGGGCCTGCGCATCTTCTCGACCCTCGATCCCCGCTTTCAGCACGTTGCCCAAACGGCGGTGCGGGTGGGCCTCGCGCGTCTGGAGAAGGGCTATCCGCTACTGCGGCGGAAGAAGAGTCCGCTTCAGGCGGCACTGGTCGCAATCGATCCGCATAGCGGTGACGTGCTCAGCTGGGTCGGAGGCCGTCGACAGATGCCCGGCGGCTTCGACCGGGTGAGCGGTGCGCGGCGCCAGCCCGGCAGCGTCTTCAAGCCCATCGTGGCGTTGGCCGCATTCACGCTGAATGAACGCAGCGCGCCGAGCTTCACGCTCGGCACTCTGCTGGAAGATGCTCCGCTCGAGTTGGGAGTGGAGGGCGAGAGCTGGGAGCCCTCGAACCACAGCGGGCGCTACCGCGGCGCGGTCCGTTTGCGCACCGCGCTCGAAGATTCGCTCAACGTGCCCTTTGCCCGGCTGGGCATGGAAGTGGGGCTCGTGCACGTGGCGGATACGGCACGACGGATTGGAATCGAAAGCCCCCTTCGGCCGATCCCGAGCCTGTCCCTCGGTGCCTTCGAAGTCACGCCGCTCGAGATCACCGCGGCCTACGGCGTGCTCGCGTCTGGTGGAGAAGTGCATTCGCCCCGAACCCTGCTGGCCATCGGGAAGGCGGGTCGCGCGCGCGGTGCGCTGCGTTCCTCGTCAAGGGCTGCCTTCGATCCGAGACCCGTTCACCTGGTGACCGAGGCATTGTTGGGTTCCGTACGGCGAGGTACCGGAAAGACCCTGGGCCGCCTGGGCGTACCAGGGCCCGTGGCTGGAAAGACCGGAACCAGCAATGATTTTCGCGACGCCTGGTTCGTGGCCTACACCCCGGAACTCGTCGTTGGCGTGTGGGTCGGCTTTGATGACGGAGCGCGGGTTGGCTTGACCGGCGCTCAGGCTGCACTCCCGATCGTGGCTCGCTTCCTGCGCGGCGTGCTAGGTGACGAGCCCGGGCGCAACTTCGACAGGCCTGCTGGGCTGGAGCAGATCTCGATCGATCCCGGCACCGGTTTGCTTTCAGCCGCTCATTGCCCAGGACGCGACGAGTGGTTCGTAGCGGGCACAGCGCCGCGCCGGACCTGCCCTCGGCCGCGGCGAAGCCCGCGCGATTGGTTCGAGCAGGTCTTCCGCGGGCGCCGCTGATCGCTCAGCCCGGGGGGTCTTCCTCGGGCGCGGCTGATCGCTCAGCTCGAAGGGTCGTCCTCGGCTGCAAAGAACAGGAAGATTCCCACCGTCGTCAACGCGCACAGCAGATGCCAGACGGCGTGGCCTTGCAGCAGCGAATCGGGGTCGCATAACGGGGCGCCCGTATGGGAGAGGCGCCAGATGATGATCGCCGCCACGAAGCAGGCGCCGGCCGCCAGCAGCGGGCGCCAATCTCGCGATACGTCGGGTCGGCGTTTTGCTCCAACCACCTCGAGGAGGATGAAAGCTGGAATCAGGACGAGATAAGCTGCGCTCCCGGACCAGGGGAGAACCTCCAGCGCACGCGGCAACGCCAGGCCCGCGACGAGTATCAGGAAGAGCCATCCGAAAGCCCGCGCGCCTCCGCCGAAGCAGCGGGCTCCCGCGTACGCTGCCGGAAACGCGATGTAGAGCAGCATCGAAACCACATCTACGGTTCCGCCCCAGGCCCGTCCGCTGCCGTGCATGGCCATGCTGCCCGGGCCCAGGAAGACGACCAGTGCGGCGTAGAGGATGGGCATCGCCCGGGAGCCGGTGAACGGATTGCGGCCGACGACGGGAAGGTCCAAACCGTCTCGGCTCCGCGTCGCCATCCACAGCCCCGCTGCGACGAAGCCCAGGTTCGACCACGTATTCGCGGGTTGTTTGACCCACGAGCTGCGGAATGCCTCGCAGAACATGTCCCCCGCCCCGACGAACTCGCCCGGCCAGCCGCCGAGACCGAGCGCAAAGAACGCCGCCAGGCAGACCACGGCAACGATCCAGGGAATCCGGTGCAAGAACGACATGGGGACCAAATTACGGTACTCGATTCTTCACCCATGGGAGATGGAATGCAGCTCAACGGAAAAACGATTCTGGTGACCGGATGCGGTGGGGGGATCGGTTCGGAGACGTGTCGCCTGATCGTCGCGCGGGGTGGACGCCTGGTGGCTGCAGATCTCGATGCGGCGGGCGCATCGGTCGCTGAAGAATGCGGTGCCGAGTATGTCTCGCTCGACGTCACCTCCGAGAGCGCCTGGGCCGCTGCGCTCGAAAAGGTGAACGAGCGCTTCGGCGCCCTCCACGGCCTGGTCAACAACGCGGGCGTCATCCTGATGAAGCCGCTGCTCGAAACCACGCTTGCCGAATATCGCCGGATCAACGCGATCAACGCGGAGGGCACCTTCCTCGGCATGCGCACCTTCGCGTCCCTTCTGGCCGAATCCGCGGGCGAGAACGGCACTGCGATCGTCAATCTCTCCTCGATCTACGGGCTCGGTGGTCAGCCCGGCTTCTCGGCCTACGCCGCATCCAAGGGCGCCGTGCGGCTGCTCAGCCAGACCGCTGCGCTCGAGTTCGCCCAGAACGGCATGAAGGTTCGAGTGAACAGCGTGCACCCCGGGCCGATCAATACTCCGTTGGTCCGCGGTCCTCTGGAAACCGCTGTCGAGGCGGGCATGCTGCCCTCGTTGCAAGCGGGGATCGATCTGGTCGGGGCGGGTTACCCCCATGGCCGGATGGGCGTCGCTTTGGACGTAGCCGGCGTGATCGTCTTCCTGCTCTCAGACGACGCGCGCTTCGTGAACGGCGCGGAGCTGCCAGTTGACGATGGACTGAGCGCGAAGGCGCAGTAGAGACGTCGGCGCCAGAAACTTCCGGCCAGCTCGTCTGCGCCTGAGATTCCTCTTTTCGGGCAGCCACTTGCGCCATGAACCGCGATTGGCGAGTTTCCCTCCGATGTCGTGCGCACGCAGCACTTGCTCGTCCCGAGGATTTGGCCCGAGCCGCTTTTTTAGCGGCACGGGCTATCTTCACGAGCGCGCCGGCCTCCTGTAACCCCCCGAAGTATTTGACCTTCTTCGTGGAGCCTGGACGGGGAGCGCTGCTCGCCCAGGCCGGGTTTCGAGAGTCCTGATGGCCGACTGGACCGAGCAGATTCGCCGGGCGGAGGCGAGGAGTGAGGAGCTGGGAAACCGGCTCGCTGACCCCGCCCTTGCCAAACAACCCTCCGAGCTCGCAAGCGTGGGCAAGGAGCTGGCCGATCTGCGTCCGCTGCTCGAGGCGGGTCGGGCCTGGCTTTCCGCGGTGCAGGGTGTCGACGACGCCAAGGAGATGCTGGGCGAAGATGACGCCGAGTTGCGCGAGCTCGCGGAGGTCGAGCTTTCCGAGCAGGAAGCTCTTCGCGATGAGCTCGAGGCCGAGATCCGCGTGCTGCTCGTTCCAAAGGATCCGAACGACGCGAGGGATGCCATCCTGGAGCTGCGCGCCGGGACCGGGGGCGACGAGGCGGCGCTTTTCGCCGCTGATCTGTTCCGGATGTACGCGCGCTATTCCGAGGGCCGTGGCTGGAAGATCGAACCGATCTCGGTGAGCGAGAGCGCCGGCGGAGGGCTGAAGGAAACCATCGTCTCGGTCTCGGGGAAAGGCGTCTACGGTCGCCTCAAGCAGGAGAAAGGCGTGCACCGGGTGCAGCGCGTTCCAGCGACCGAGAGCCAGGGGCGCATCCACACCTCGACCGTCACGGTGGCCATCATGCCCGAGGCGGAGGAGGTCGACGTCGACGTGAATCCGGCCGATCTGCGCGTCGATGTGTTTCGCGCCTCCGGGCCCGGTGGCCAGAGCGTCAACACCACGGATTCCGCCGTGCGGATCACCCATGAGCCGACTGGGCTGGTGGTCATCTGCCAGGACGAGAAGAGCCAGCACAAGAACAAGGCGAAGGCGATGAAGGTGCTGCGCTCACGCCTTCTCGAGGCCGAGCTCGATCGGCAACAATCCGAGCGTGCGACTGAGCGCCGCGCTCAGGTCGGCAGTGGCGATCGCAGTGAGAAGATTCGCACGTACAACTTCCCGCAGAACCGGGTGACCGATCATCGAGCGAGCTTCACCCTGCACAAGCTCGAAAGCTGCATGGAGGGCAATCTCGACGAGCTCATCGACGGTGTGCACGGCGCCCTGGCCGAGCAGGCGGAAGCCGCGCTCGATGCAGAGATCGAATCATGAGTAGCGCCACCAACACACAGGACAAGGTGTGGAGCGTGCTGGAGCTGCTGCGTTGGACCACGAGCTACTTCGAAGAGAAGGGCGTCGATACCGCGCGGTTGGATGCGGAATGTCTGCTGGCGGATGCACTCGGGATCGAACGCCTGCGCCTCTACATCGAATTCGAGAAGCCGGTGACGCCCGACGAGCGCGACCGGTATCGAGGGTTGGTGCGCCGCCGTGCGGACGAACGCATGCCCGTCGCGCTGCTGCTCGGAAAGAAGGAGTTCTGGTCGTTGCCGCTCGAGGTGACCTCCGATGTGCTCGTGCCGCGGCCCGAGACGGAGACCCTCGTCGAGGCCGCCCTGCAAGCGACGACGGAGGGCCCCCTCGAGATCCTCGATCTCGGAACCGGGTCGGGTGCGGTCGCATTGGCGCTGGCCAAGGAGCGTCCCGAGGCACGCATCACCGCGAGCGATGTCTCTGCGGCGGCTCTCGACGTAGCCCGCCGCAACGCCGAGAAGCTGGAGCTTGGCTCGAGCCTCGAGTTCTGTTGCGGCGATGCTTTCGAGCCGGTCGCCGGGCGTCATTTCGATGTGATCGTTTCGAACCCTCCCTACCTGGCAGAGAGCGAAGCGACGGAGCTTGCGCCTGAGCTCTCGCATGAGCCGAAGCAGGCGCTCTTCGCTGGGCCCGAGGGCACGGAGCTCCTGCGCCGCATTGCGGAAGAGGCGGGGAGCCTGCTCAATCCGGGAGGCTGGCTCGGTGTCGAGCTGGCGCCGCATCAGGCTGAAACAATGATGGGCTGGCTTCTCGAAGCTGGCTTCGAAGATGTGATTGTGCACCGGGACCTGACGGACCGGGCACGTGTGGTCTCGGGCCGACGACCACGAACGGGGGGATGACTGATGGCGAGCCGTGCGACCAAGACTGGAATCCTGAAGCTGCTGCAAGCGAGTGATGCGGGTTTCGAGCCCGCATTCGAGAAGCTATGTCGGCGCCGCGATGATCGTGATGAGAGCCTGGGCAAACAGGTCCAGAAGATCATCGCGCAGGTACGCGAGGAAGGCGACGAAGGTGTTCTCGCCCTCACCAAGAAATTCGATGGCGCAGATCTCGAGGCCATCGAGGTCCAGCCGGAGGAGTGGGAGGAGGCCTGCGAATCCGTCGATCCTGCTGACCGCGCCGCCCTCGGCAAGGCCGCGATGCGCGTGCGTGAGTTCCACAGGAAGCGCATTCCTTCGAGCTGGGAGATGCGCGAGGAAGGCGGCGGCTTCATGGGCCAGCGGGTGCGCCCGCTCAAGCGGGTCGGGGTCTACGTCCCCGGAGGCAAAGCGAGCTATCCCTCGACGGTCATCATGAACGCCGTTCCCGCCTCGGTGGTCGAGGTACCCGAGGTCATCATGGCGACGCCCCCGGGAGCCGACGGCACGATTCGCAAGGAAGTGCTGATGGCAGCCAAGGTGGCTGGCGTACATCGCGTCTTCAAGATCGGTGGCGCCCAGGCGGTGGCGGCTCTCTGCTTCGGCACCGAGAGCGTGCCGCGCGTCGACAAGATCGTCGGGCCCGGCAACGCGTGGGTTCAGGAGGCGAAGCGCCAGGTCTTTGGTGACGTCGATATCGACAGCGAAGCCGGTGCGACCGAGGTGGTGGTGGTGGCCGATAAATCCGCGACGCCTGCCTGGGTGGCCGCGGATCTGATCTCCCAGGCCGAGCATGAGGAGGGCGCCAGTGCCGTGCTCGTGACCCACCTGAAGACGGTGGCGACTCGGGTGCAGGAACAGATTGCCAAGCAGTTGAAGGGGCTGGAGCGCGAAAAGATCGCCCGTGCGGCACTGAAGGCCAATGGCGCGGTGATCGTGACGAAGGATCTCGACCAATCCATGGAGGTTGCGAACCGCTATGCCCCGGAGCATCTGGTGCTGGCAGTGGCGGCTCCGGATGATGCGCTCAAGAAGGTGGAGAACGCAGGCACGGTCTTCCTTGGCCACTACACGCCCGTGGCGGTAGGGGACTATCTTGCCGGCCCGAATCACGTGTTGCCCACTGGGGGTACTGCGCGCTTCTTCTCGCCGCTCGGCATCGATGATTTCCTGAAGCGGACGGCCTTCGTGCGCTTCGAGCCGCCGAAGCTCCGGGAGCTCGGTGCGGATGTGATGCGGCTGGCCGCAATGGAAGGCTTCACTGGCCATGGGGCTTCGGTGGAGCTTCGCCTGCAGAAAATCCGCCGCGCGCGCCGCGAGCGCGAGGCCGCACGCGAGGCGGAGTTGGAGCTCTAGTCATGGGACGCGACGCAACGATCGAGCGCAAGACGAAGGAGACGGATATCCGTCTCACTTTCGAAATCGATGGCACGGGCCAGTACGACATCGAGACGGGCATTCCGTTCTTCGATCACATGCTGGAATCCTTCGCCAAACATGGGCTCTTCGATCTGCACCTGCGCGCAAAGGGAGATCTCGCCGTCGATCTCCACCACACGGTGGAAGATGTTGGCATCGTATTGGGCCAGGCCATCCGACAGGCACTCGGCGAAGCCCGGGGTATCCGTCGTTACGGCTGTCAGGTACTTCCGATGGCCGAGGCGAAGGTCGAGGTGTCCCTCGATGTCTCGAACAGGGCCTTCCTCGTCTACCAGGTGCCGCTCGAGAACGAACGCATCGGTAGCTTCGATGCGTCGCTGGCGGAGGATTTCGCCTACGCGTTGGCCCAGAACGCGGGCCTCGATCTGCACGTCGAGCTCAGGTACGGCAAGAGCCCGCACCACATCGTGGAGGCCATCTTCAAGGGGCTGGCCCGCGCCTTGCGCCAGGCGCTCGAGCTCGATGCACGCCACGATGACGTGCCATCGGTCAAGGGCGCTTTGTAGTCATGCCGGCCAGCTCCCCCCGCGTGGCTGTCGTCGACTACGGCGCCGGGAATCTGCGCAGTGTCACGAAGGCGCTGGAACGTTCCGGCTTGCGCGCTGAAGTCTGCGGCGACCCGGCGAGCCTGCGCAACGCGGATGCGGCGGTGCTGCCCGGTGTTGGCGCATTTGCCAATGCGGTGGCCAGCCTTCACGCCAAGGGTCTAGATGACGCCATCCGCGACGGCATCGAAAGAGGGCGTCCGTACCTCGGGCTTTGCCTCGGCCTTCAGTTGCTCTTCGATTCGAGCAGCGAGCATGGTGAGAATGCCGGGCTCGGATTGATCCCTGGGAGGGTAGATCGTTTTCCGGAACGAGACGCAGAGGGCAAGCCGCTTCGTGTTCCCCACATCGGTTGGAACGAGGTCCGCTTCTCTGGAGAGCATCCGATGCTCGAAGCCTTGCCCGAGCGCGATATCTACTACTTCGTTCACAGCTACCGCGCGAAGGTTGCGAACGCTGCTGGCCAGGTGGGTGTTTGTGAATACGGCGGGCTGGAGTTCACCGCGGCTGCGGCCGAGGGCTCGGCGTTCGCCGTTCAATTTCATCCGGAAAAGAGCCAAAGCTCAGGGCGGCGCGTACTCGACGCCTTCGCCCGTTGGATCGATTCATGTTGAACAGGACCCAGGCAAGATGAACACGACGATGTCGAACAGGACCCAGGCATGTTGAACACGACGCGCGTCTCTCTTCTTCTGTTGGCCTTGCTCCTCGCCCTCACCGGCTGCGTGGAGACGGTGAAGGGCACGGCCCATCCTGCGTTGCGAGATCACGGTTCGATATCGCGCCTGGCTGTGGCGCCTTTCTCTCTCTCCGAGCGGCTCGTTGGAGTCAAGACGGGTGAACTCGAGACTTCGGTTGCGGCGGAGC
Organism: Deltaproteobacteria bacterium; assembly: GCA_019312665.1. Taxonomy (GTDB): domain Bacteria; phylum Myxococcota_A; class UBA9160; order UBA9160; family UBA6930. Next base: position 24,887 of record JAFDCZ010000030.1, read on the forward strand.
TGTTGGCGAATCGATTCGCGGAGGCGATCGCGGCACGAGGTGTCCACGTCATTCCTCCGTCCGACGTTGCGATCGCTCTCGAGGCGGCAGGTATCACCGGGCGCCGGGTCCTCGCTCGTCAGGTTGCCACTGTGGTCGCCGAGAAGTTCGGTGCCGATGCCGTCCTGGTAGGTCGGCTCACGCGGCTGGTGGCTCGTGATGGAAGTGCTGCCGGGGCCAATCGCGCTGCCACGGTTGGTTTCGTCGTCGATCTTCACGGGGCACCGGGGGCGGCGCGGCTTTGGACGGGCAATTTCGACGAGACCCAACGTCCGCTCACGGACAATGTGTTCGATGCCTCGCGCTATCCCGGCGGCGGTTCTCGTTGGCTCAGCGCCGAGGAGCTGCTCAGTTGGGGTGCCCTCGAAGTATCGAACGCCATGCCCGTTGGTTACTGAGCAGTGACGAACGACGCCGGCTACTGAACTCCCCACCGAAGATCCTCCCATGTCAGATTTCGAGCTGATTCCCGCCATCGATGTGTTGGGCGGCCGCTGTGTGCGGCTCTCCCAGGGCCGCTACGACGCCGCGACCGTCTACGACGATGATCCTGGCGCCGTGGCCCGGCGTTTTCGCGCTCACGCGCTGCAGCGCCTGCACGTGGTCGATCTGGATGGCGCAAAGGCCGGCAAGCCCTGCAATCGGGATGCGGTTCGCGCGATCCTTTCGGAGATGAAAGGTGTGCCGATCGAACTCGGTGGTGGAATCCGGACGCAAGAGAGTGTCGCCGAGTGGCTCGAGCTGGGGATCGACCGGGTCATCCTCGGCACCGCGGCGCTTCGGGATCCGGAGCTCGTGAAAGAGGCGGCACGTCGATATCCCGGGAGAATCGTCGTAGGTGTCGATGCGAAGGAGGGACAGGTTGCAGCCGAGGGCTGGCTCGAGACCAGCGATGTGGATGTGGTGACCCTCGCGCGTCGCTTCGAGGACGCCGGTGTGGTCGCGCTCATTCACACGGATATCGCCCGCGATGGCATGGGCACCGGCCCCAACCTGGAAGCGACGGCCGCGCTCGCAGAGCAGGTCTCGATTCCCGTCGTGGCTTCCGGTGGTGTGGGTTCGGTCGAGCACATTCGCGCGGCAGCGGCCCTTGCGCCGCGAGGTGTTGCCGGCGTCATCGTCGGGCGCGCGCTCTACGATGGCTCGGTCGATCTCGCGGATGCCTTGGAGGCAGCAGCATGCTCCTGAAGCGCATCATCCCCTGCCTCGATGTGAACCAGGGGCGTGTCGTGAAGGGCGTTCAGTATGTCGATCACGTCGATGCGGGTGATCCGGTCGAGGTGGCGCGTATGTATGACGAGCAAGAGGCGGACGAGATCACATTTCTCGATATCACCGCCAGCCACGAGGGCCGGCGCACGATCTTCGATGTGGTGGAGCGCACGGCCGAGAGTGTCTTCATGCCGCTTTGCGTGGGCGGGGGCGTGCGAAGCATCCAGGACATCCGCGATCTGTTGAATGCCGGTGCCGACAAGGTTTCGATCATGACCGCCGCGGTGCACGAGCCCGAGCTGGTGGAGGAGGCTGCGCTCAAGATCGGCAGCGCCAACCTGGTGGTGGCGATCGACGCGCGAAGGATCGACGACCGGGAGGACTACCGGGTCCGCGCCGGGGGCCGCTTCAGAGAGAACGATCCGGATGCCGTCTTCGAGGTCTATACCCATGGCGGCCGCAATCCGACCGGCATCGACGCCGTGGCCTGGGCCGCGCGCATGGCCCGGGCTGGCGCTGGAGAGATTCTTCTCACCAGCATGGACAAGGATGGCACCAAGAGCGGCTACGACCTGGAGATGGTCCGGGGGGTAGCAGACGCGGTTTCCATCCCTGTGATCGCTTCCGGCGGGGGCGGTACGCCGGAAAGCCTGGCTGAGGCCCTGGACGATGGCCCCGAGGGGGGACACGCTCAAGCAGCATTGGCGGCCTCGATCTTCCATTTCAAGGAACAGACAGTTGGCAGCGTGAAAGCCCGGCTCCTGGAGCTCGGCATTCCCGTCCGGCCCCCGCGGGTAGCCGTTGATGGCCCCAGGGCTCTGCGCTAGTTTCCTCCGTCCGCGTGGAAGGCCCCAATCCTCCGATTTCTTTGAGGTTTTTTGCCCCCCGCCTCACTCGACCGGGGGTCTTCGCGCTAGTGCAACTCGACACGTGTACGCGTTTCGGGCCACTCCCTTAAAACGGGTGGCTCCGGTCCAGGAGGGATCGGAGTTCACTTCGAGGGAGCCTCGTAACGGGTCCGCGATCCAATCTCCAGGAGAACACAACCGCATGCCGGTGGTGAAGGTCAAGGACAACGAGCCCTTTGAGGTGGCGCTGAAGCGCTTCAAGAAGACGGTGGAGAAGGCAGGCATCCTGACCGAGCTCCGCCGCCGCGAGTACTTCGACAAGCCGAGCATTCGGAAGAAGAAGAAAGCTGCCGCGGCACGGAAGCGCGCCCTGAAGAAGCTCAAGCGGATGGTGCGCTAGCGCGCAGGCCAACCGCGGGGAGTCGCTGAGAGCGGATGGCTCGAATCCCCGAGGACACGATCCAGCAGGTGCGAGACCGCGTCGACATCGTCGACGTGGTGGGTCGCGTTGTCAGCTTGAAGAAAGCTGGCCGCAACTTCAAAGGCCTGTGCCCATTCCACGAAGAGAAGACGCCTTCGTTCAACGTCTCTCCCGATCGTGGCAGCTATCACTGCTTCGGCTGCGGCGAAGGTGGCAACGCCTTCGGCTTCTTGATGAAGCACGAGGGGTTGGCCTTCCCCGAGGCCGTGCGCAGCCTGGCTGTCGAAGTAGGCGTCGAAATCAAGGAAGAAGCCGGTGGCGGCGCGCCTAGCGTGACCGAGCCGGTGCTGGCCGCCAACCTGGCCGCCCAGGCTCTCTACCGCCGCGCCCTGATGGGCGAAGACGGCGCCGTGGCCCGGGCCTATCTGGCGAAGCGTGGGCTCGACGCTGAGATCGCCGAACGCTTTGGCATCGGCTACGCGCCGGATCGATGGGATGCAGTGGTCACGGTGCTGCAGCACGAGGACATCCCGGCCGAGATCGGTGAGGCGGCGGGCCTGCTGAAGGCTCGTGAGCGCGGTGGCCACTACGACATGCTGCGCGGCCGCATCAGCTTTCCGATCCAGGATACGCGGGGCCGGGTCATCGGCTTCGGCGGCCGTGCGATTGGCAAAGACCAGGAGCCGAAGTACCTGAATTCGCCGGAGAGCCCGGTCTTCCACAAGCGGCGCGCCTTCTACGGCTTTCCGTTCGCGCTGGATCCAATCCGCAAGAAGGATCGGGTCGTGGTGGTCGAAGGCTATTTCGATTGGGTGGCTTTGGCGCGGGCCGGGGTCGAGGAGGCGGTGGCCACCTGTGGTACGGCACTGACCGAACAGCACACGCGGGATCTGCGTCGCCGCACGCGCAACGTGGTGCTGCTCTTCGACGGCGACGATGCGGGCCAGCGTGCCATGCTGCGCGCCCTCGAGACCTTGTTGCCCCAGGGCCTGCGGGTTTCTGCCGCGGGTCTTCCGGCCGGGCAGGACCCGGACGATCTGCTCCAGAACGAAGGCGCCGAAGCCCTGGTGAAGCGAATCGATGAGGCGCCGCCGGCCCTGAACGTCGCGATCGCCCGCGCCGTCGCCGAAGGTGTTTCGACACCGTGGGAACGCGCCGATGCGGCAGAAGCCGTCGTTCCGCTCCTCGCCCTCGTGCCTGATCCGGTGGAGCGCGCCGAGTTCACCCGTCAGCTGGCGATGGCGACGGGTGTGGAACCCCGGGAGATCGAAGCGGCGACGCGCAAGCTGCAGACGGGAGAGGGCACAGGCGAAGTCGTTCTCCAGGCGGGTCAACGTGTGCGGGGGCCCGAGCACCGGCACTTCGAGTTGGCGCTCCAGGTCTTGCTGAACCACCCCGGGTTGCTCGCACAGGCGGAAGATCTCGTGGAGTGTGCACCGGATCCCGCGCTCGGCGAGCTCGCTCGGGAGATTGCGAGCGGGGCCAGCGTAGATGTCCTGCTCGACCGCGTGGAAGGCGAGCCCAAGCAGATCCTCTCGAAGCTCGCGGCCGAAGGGCTCGGCGATCTCGAGGGCGAGGCCCTGGCCGCCCGCGCATTGGCGGATGCCCTTTCCAGACTTCACGCGCTTCGTGAGAAGCGCGAGCGAGAGCAGCTGAACCGTCGTCTTGCGGACGACGCTACGCTTCTCGCCGAGAAGAATGCTGAATTGCTGAACCGGAGACAGCGCCAGTCTGCTGTGTGATCTGAAGGAGACCCCCGATGGCTTCAAGCGTGCCCGGAAGTCGACCCGACTCCGCCCCCAAGAACACTGAACCGAATGGTGCAGCGGATGCCACAGCCGCTCTCCCTGAGGATGGTGGTTGGGAGAGCTTCGATGCTTCGGATGCCAGCCACCACGGCGGTTTCCTGCGCCTGCTGGCGAAGGGGCGTAAGAAGGGTTTTCTCACCTCCCATGATCTCGGCGCGGCGATTCCCTCCGAAGCGTTGACCGCGGATCAGATGGAAGAGCTCACCAGCTTGTTCAGTGAGCACGAAGTGGCCGTGATCGAGAAGCCTGTGCTCGGCCAGCGGGTCAACGAGACGAATCCGACGTACGCGACGTATGCCGCCAATGAGGACAGCGCGCCGAGCCACGACCCAGTGCGGGTCTATCTGCGTGAGATGGGGCAAGTCTCGCTTCTCACGAAGGCGGGAGAGGTGGCGATCGCCCAGCGCATCGAAGCCGGTGAGCTGAAACTGCTGTACGCGACGATCGGCACGGCTCTGGGCCTGCAGGAAGTGTTGGACGCCTGTGATGATCTCCGGCGGGGGAAGGTCGAGCCCAAGGCGCTGCTGGACGGGACCGACGATGAGGAAGCCGAGCATTCGCCTGCCGAACGAAAGAAGATGTTGCTCTCTGCTGTGACGAAGGTGCGCAAGCTCGAGGCTGAGATCATCAAGCGTCAGACCTCGATCGCCAAC
>JAFDCZ010000287.1 GCA_019312665.1 Deltaproteobacteria bacterium
GCGCGCAGGCAACAGCGCTGGCGGCTGGGCTCAGCCGAAGATCCCCCGGATCATCCTGCTTTCCATCCTCAACGGCTTCGGCGTTCACGCTTTCGATGACATGACGACGATCGAGTTCTCCATGCCGGAAGAGGCGCGCGACGGCACGGAGACGTTGGCCTACAGCCACCGATTGAACGTCGGCTACGCCCCGAGGAACTGGCAGAAGGATCTCGTGGCGACGACCGTACCCCTGATTCTCATCGTCGGTTCAGAGGACGAAGCCTTCGCCGCCGATCGCTTCGGGCCGGCGATCCTGCCCCACGCACCGGATGCCGAGGTACGAATCGTGGAGGGCGCAGGCCATCTGGGTCTGGTCGGGGAAGAGCGGGTGGTTGAGCTCCTGAGGGCCTGGCAAGGCAGTCTCTAGAACGCAAACCGCGAGAACCCTGCGAACTTCGAGATTCTCGGGGATGGCACTCAGTCGGTCGCGGGCGCTGGCTTCACATAGCGATGGACGAAGCCGTCCGTCGGTGTCTCCATCTCGAAGAAGGGCTTTTCCTTCGGATCTTCCGGGTGACGGAGGAAATCGGCTTCCGCGGCGAACTCGAACCCGGCGGCCTCGAGCTCGCGTCGCAGGAGCGCGGCGTCCATGCGGTGAAGCGTCTCGGCGATTTCCGGGCCCGCACCGGGCTTCGCGTGATGGTCGACGACGATGAGCGAGCCGCCCGGGCGGAGGGCTCCGAGAAGCTTCGCGTTCATCGCGGGCCGGTCGACCGGGGTGAAGAGCGTGTCGTGGTAGACGTAGATCATCGTGATCAGGTCGAGCCCCGTGGCCTCTGCTGGCAACGGATCGCCGCGTTCGCGGTCGACGCGGATCACGCCTTTCATGGCGCCGCGCGAAAGCCGGGCCGGCCAGCTTTCTTTGACGTATTTCTCGATCACGTAGGGCGAGTTCTGCGCGTAGACCGTGCCTTCGGGGCCCACGGCCCGGGCGAGCAGTTCGCTGGTGTATCCATTGCCCGCACCCAGGTCGGCCACCTTCATGCCGGCACCGACCTGGCTGAAGACCAGGAGTTCAGCGGGATGGCGTCGTGCGTCGCGCTCGCGATCCTCCGCGGTGCGGTCTTCCGCCGCGACCAGCGCCGCCGCATCCGCTTCTGACAAAGCCAAGGCTGTCTGGGGACTGGCCACGAGGCTCAGGCCGAGAAGAAGGAAACCGCAGAGTCTCGGGAGGATCGTCATCCCCGGAGTCTAGGCTGGGGAGGTATCCCGGTGCACGGCTTTCGGCGAGAACGCAGGGAGGCAGACCGCCAGATCGTGTGCTTCGGAGGCGCGCCGGCGGCTTCGACCACCGCCGGCGCGTCGATCCGATCGGGCATGGCCTAGTACCGATAGTGGTCCGGCTTGTACGGTCCTTCGATCGGCACGCCCAGGTAATCGGATTGCTCCTGCGTGAGCGTGGTGAGCTTCACGCCCAGCTGGTCCAGGTGAAGCCGCGCGACTTCCTCGTCGAGGTGCTTCGGCAGGACGTAGACCTTGTTCTCGTACTTCTCGGGATGCTTGTGCAGCTCGAGCTGGGCGATCACCTGGTTGGTGAACGAGGCGCTCATCACGAAGCTCGGATGGCCCGTGGCGCAGCCCAGGTTGAGCAGGCGTCCTTCCGCCAGGATCAGCACGCTATGCCCATCGGGGAAGATCCACTCGTCGTATTGGGGTTTGATGTTCTCACGGCGCACCCCTTCCATCTTCTTCAAGCCGGCCATGTCGATCTCGTTGTCGAAGTGGCCGATGTTGCCGACGATGGCTTTGTCCTTCATGCGGGCCATCAGCTCGGCGGTGATGATGTTGAAGTTGCCGGTGGTGGTGACGAAGATGTCGGCGGTCTCGACCACATCCTCGATCGTGGCCACCTGGTAACCCTCCATGGCCGCCTGGAGCGCGCAGATCGGATCGATCTCGGTGATGACCACCCGGCAGCCCTGGCCGCGGAGTGCCTGGGCGCTGCCCTTGCCCACTTCGCCGTAGCCGCAGATCACTGCGACCTTGCCGCCGAGCATCACGTCGGAGGCTCGCATCAGGCCGTCCGGCAGCGAATGCCGGCAGCCGTAGGTGTTGTCGAATTTGCTCTTGGTGGCCGAATCGTTGACGTTGATGGCCGGGAAGAGCAGCTCGCCGCTCTCTTCCATCTGGTAGAGGCGATGTACGCCGGTGGTCGTCTCTTCGGACACACCCTTCATGTTGGCAGTGAGCCGGGCCCAACGGCCCGGATCCTTCGCCAGGTCGTCGCGAAGCGTCTGAAGGATCACGCCCCACTCTTCGGCGTCCGTCTCCGTGTTGAAATCCGGAACCTTCTCGGCCTTCTCGAATTCGAGGCCCTTGTGGAGAAGGAGGGTGGCATCGCCACCGTCATCAACGAGCAGGTCCGGGCCGGAGCCGTCGGGCCACTCGATGGCTTCATCCGTGCACCACCAGTACTCGTCGAGGCTCTCACCCTTCCAGGCGAAGACCGCGATGCCCTTCAGATCGTCGGGCGTGCCGTTCGGGCCGACCGCGATGGCGGCAGCCGCGGAATCCTGGGTCGAGAAGATGTTGCAGCTGACCCAGCGCACATCGGCACCGAGGGCCGTCAGCGTTTCGATCAGGACGGCGGTCTGCACGGTCATGTGCAGGCTGCCCATGATCTTCACGCCGGCGAGGGGCTGCTCCTTGCCGTAACGCTCGCGAAGCGACATCAGGCCGGGCATCTCGTGCTCTGCAAGACGGATTTCTTTGCGGCCAAGCTCGGCCAGGGAAAGGTCGGCGACCTTGTAAGCGGGTCGATCGCTCATCGGGAAACTCCTTGGGTGGGGCGCATGGCGCCGCGGGCTTCAGGGGAAGCAGTCTATTCATCCGTTTATGCGGATGCAATGGTATATGGCGAGAATCATCGGCTTCCCCTGGGGGAGTCGCTAGATTGAGGCCATGAGGTTCGTGACGGCTGGTCTGTTGGTTCTCGTTCTCGCGCTCGGGGCTTTCGGCGCGCCGGACCGTCCACTGGTGGTGTCGGTCGTGCGGCTGGATGGGAAGAGCGAATCCCTCACCCGGTACGCCGGGCAGGTCGTGTTGATCGTCAATGTGGCCAGCAAATGCGCTCTTACCCACCAGTACGAGGGCCTCGAAGCGTTGTACGAGCGCTACCGAGAGCGCGGCCTCGTCGTGCTCGGCTTCCCCTCGAACGATTTCGAAGGGGAGGAACCAGGCAGCAATCAGGAGATCGCCGAGTTCTGCCGCGCGAACTGGGGTGTGAAGTTTCCGATGTACGGCAAGCTCCACGTGAGCGGGCCCGAGCAGCATCCCCTCTACGCCCATCTCACCCAGCTCCCGGTACCGCTCGGCGGCCCGGTCGAGGGAAGCTTCCAGAAGTATCTCGTCGCCCGTGACGGACGCGTCGTCGATCGCCTCGCACCAGAAGTCGAGCCTCTTTCCGATGAACTCGTCCACAAGATCGAGATCCTGCTCGACGAGCAGCAGGAGCCCTAGGAAGGCTGCTCCCCCGACGGGCTCTACTCCTTGCTCGAACCCGGAGCCAGCCTTCTTCGCGAGTGCGAAGCGCGAACGAACTCATCGGTGGCCTGGAGATCGAATGCCTCCGGATCCCAGTTGGGACCGATCCACTCAAGCCAGTACTTCTGGTCGGGATGAGAACGTGACCGCAGTGCGGACAGCATGGAGTCGTACCCGTAGATCCCGCCGCAATCTTCCGGGGGGCAGGCTCGTTGACCTGCCAGACAGCGCGGATACTCAGCGTCTCGCTGGAATGGCACGACCTTTTCGATCTCACACTCGTGATACCAGTCGTCTCCGAAGTCGTAGTTGTAGATGAACGAATCTCCCTCCTTGAGAGACAGGTCGCCTAAACGAGTTGAGGAAGCGGGGGGCTCCTCGTCGGCGACGAAACCGTCATCGAAGAACTCTGTGTACCGAGTCTCGTCGAT
>JAFDCZ010000146.1 GCA_019312665.1 Deltaproteobacteria bacterium
GATCTGGCCGGCCACCCAGTCGGCCATGAAAAGATGGCCGGTGGCAGACCACAGGCCACCAAAGCCGATGACGATGACCACGAAGTACTGGAGCAGGAGCGCGGGCGGCAAGCCGTCGAGCCCGCGGATCTGAGCGTGCCGGCGCGCACTCAATGGAACCAGGACCAGCATGTAGACGAAGCCGCCGATCCAGGGCACGAATGAGCAGAGCCAGAAGCCGAAGTAGGTTTGCGGCAGGAATTGCCATAGCAGCTTGGGCCAGTTCGCAAAGGCCGGACGGTCAGGCGCGCGGCGCAGCAGGACGCCGAGCGGCACCAGAAAATCGAGCAACCGGAGCGCGGCTGCTTTCACCCGGAGTTCCGTCCCATGCATGCACCTCCGCTGGAAACGACGAAGTGTACACGAGCCAGGAACGGAACCGTGGGCGGTTCTCGGGGTGTTCGGGTGTGGGCCGGGCTAGCGTGCGTGAACGGGTCGGCTCTGGTCCGCGGTGCACTCATTGCGGCACTCGCCCTGGAGCTGGTCGCGCGACGGGAAGGCGCATGTCGCCGTCGGTGGGCCTGAACAACCCGAGAGACTTCACCTCAGCCCAGATCGGTTCGGGCTCAATCGAGCAGCCCGTCCAGCAAGCGCTCGACGATGGCGCCGCCTAGCCAGGAACCGGCGCCGAGGACGATCAGCAGCACCGAGCGCGATACGGTCTGCAGATCGAAGGGCCACTCGCGGATCGTCCTCACCGAGGCCTGGTACGCGACTCGGCGGGAGCACCCGTCCGCCGCGGCGCCAGCGTAGCCGCGCGTTCGCTGCGGATTGCCTCGGCCACTACCCGCAGCTCTGCCTCCTTGGCCGCCGCGATGGCGCGATGGACTCCCAGGCTGGGGGCCACGAGCGCCAAGACCACCAAGGCGAGCAAGATCACCGTGATCTGCGTGTTCGTCTGTCCTGCGGAGTCGAGCACCCAGAAGAGGGAGAGTACCGAGGAGAGCAGGACCCAGACAAGCACGCTGCGTAGCCCCTTGCGCGCGAACACGCGGAGCCTCTTCAGATCGAGCAGGTCGATCTCGATGCGCTCTCCGAGGCGCATGTAGGCGCGCGTCATGTGAACCTCGGCGGCGATCAGGCGCAGGAGGAAGACTCCAAAGAGCACATTCTGCCCTACGAACAGGATGTAGCGGGGGTCGCTGGCCGAGAGGTGGCCAAAGCGGTCCCGAAGAGTCGGGTCGAGGGTTGCAACCGCGAACCCGCCGAGCGCGCCGACAATCGTTGCCAGCCGGCGCATCGGCGCGGAAAGGTTGGCGAGGTTGCGGACCAATCGCCCGAAGTCGGCATCGTCCAGGGGAAGCAAGGGGCGAAGCTCCCGGAGATCGGAAATGGCGCCCAGGTGGAGATGGGCGTGGCCCGCGAGGAGAACGGCGACGAACGCGCCGTCGACCACATGCGTCGCAGCGAACCGGAGGGGAGTTTGCGGGAGGTCCACCGGGCCGAGCAGGGCCTCGGCGAGCATGTGGACGAGGCCGACGAGGAGCGGGAACGTGATCGCCAGACCCAGCCCGATCCAGGCCGGCGCGAGCCTCGACACCTGGAACAAAAGCAGAAGCCAGTCGCCCGATCGCTCCGCGGGTGCCGAGTCGGTGGTCACGACCACGAGACTACCACGCAGGCCGATGACGAACGGCTGCTCCATCGAAGCGGCAAAACTCGCTGACCTGGCGCCCCCCTCGACCAGGATCCCGCTGCGGGCCCCGTAGGGGTTTGACTCAACGCCCAAAACAGGACATTGAGCCAAACCCCAGTCTGGATGTCCCATCCCCCTGCCATGCTGTGCTTGGGCCCGCTCATCGGCTTCGCCGTCACGGCCCACGCTCCTCGATCGGATCCACTGGAAGCCTCCCCAAAGTGTGAGCCCGGGTACTCGCGCAAGGGGGCGATCGACCAGAACTCGTAGCACTCTGCCTCGGGAATCCACGGCCCCGGGGCAACGGGACCCATTCTGGGGTCTGAACGCCCGCGCTGTGGCTGCGGAGTTGGAACGCAACTTGCGATTCGTCGCGTCGCGGGGGGGGCCGGGGATTTCGTATGCGGAGGGGGGGTCGTCGTCTCGTAGGAGCCTTGGTCGGATGGTTCGCGCTGGCCGCGACCGCCGCCCACGCCATCGACCTGTGGGATCGCAAGGTCCAGGTCCACGGCTTCTACGAATTCCAGGTTCGCGCCATCGCCAATGACCTGAACGCGGCCGACGACTTCGACGTCAGCCAGATGGCCCACGTGCTCAACCTGGAGATCGAGGCCGACCTGGCTCCCGACGGCTTCGGCCCCTTCGACGCCGTATCCGCTTTCACCCGCATCGAAGCCCGCTATGACTGCGTGTGGACCCGGGCCTGCGGCCTCTTCCCGAGCGTCAACGCCTACGGCGACGGTGCGAAGCGCTACCCCAAGCGCGTTCTCAACGGCCGGCGTTTCGGTTACGTCGGCGGTGTCTACGACGGTGACATACGCCGCTGGCGCGCGGACCCGATCGAGACCTTCTCCTACGCCTTCAAGGACCGCCCGGAGGAGTCGCGCGTTCCCCTTGGCATCGAGCACACGGAAGCCTTCTGGACGCTCTTCACCTCACCGGGCGCCGACCAGGAGCTGGGAACGGCAGACGATCCCTCACCTTTCTACTTCGATCGCTACTTCCAGTCCGGCCGCTGCAAGTTCGCCGTTCAGAGAACCCGTAGCTACACCGACGGCGTCGGCGTGTACAACCTCGGTCCGATGGATCCCGATTGCGACATCGAGCCGATCGCCGCTTTCGCGGACAAGCCCAATCCGTTCCGCGCCAGGGATATCAATCCGCTGACCGGTGGAGGTGGATCTGGGGAGCTGCCCTTCCGGCCCGCCCCAGAGCTCGCCTACACATCGCGCGCTCCCGATTGGGAGGCGCGCGGCCTGTGGATTCCGAACCCTGAGCTGCGGCGCATGCTCCGGGACGGCGATCTCGACGATCCCCCCTTGAACTTCGACCAGAACGACCTGGCCTGGAACCATGGGGCCAGCCAGGGCTTCGAGAAGGAGCTGAAGGAGATCTACCTCGATCTCGAGATGCTCGACAATCGGCTGTGGGTGAGGGCCGGCAAGCAGACCATCGTCTGGGGCAAGACGGAGCTCTTCCGCAATCAGGACCAGTTCAACCCCCAGGACCTGGCGCTCTCGTCGCTCCCCGGCCTCGAGGAATCCCGCACGGCCCTGTGGGCGCTACGCGCGGTCTACTCCTTCTACGACGTCGGGCCCCTCCACGACATGAACCTCGAGGTCTCCTTCAACTTCGACGACGTGGAGGGTGCAGATCTCGGGCGTTGTGGCGAGCCCTACACCGTCCTGTTGGTGTGCGCCGGTACCTTCGGATTCCTGGCTCACGGCTTCGAGGCCAAGGGGCTGGCGGGCCAACGCAAACCGCCCTCGCCATGGAACAGCTGGCACGGCCTCGAGGTTGGCGCCCGTCTTCAGTTCCGCTGGAACCGCTTCAGCTTTGCCCTCACCGATTTCTACGGGTATGACGATCTTCCCTATCTAGAGAAGCTCTACACCTTCGAGCGCAACGTGGATCCGAAGACCGGACGACCCCGACGCGAGAACACGCGCGAGGGCTGTCGAACCGGTAGCGAGGATGGGTGCCTCCGCGGCGGCAAGGACGCGCTGCTCCACCACTCGTCGAACCAGACCCTCTTCGCGAAGAACTGTGCCTCGACCTTCGGCATCGTGGCCCTCGATCCGACGGCCTGCGGCTTGACCGTCTTCAACAGCCAGGTGGCGACGGACCCCACTGAGCCGCTTGCCCCCCGTCTGATGATCGCCTTCAACAACATGTGGGCTGGCTCGAACAGCGGCTTCTTCGGCGTTCACGGCGGTGGCGCGGAGGTCTTCGCTGGCCTCGCGGCCTTCAACGCCCGCACCGTTGCAGATCTGGCACGCTTCCCTTGGACGCCCACGATCCTCGGTTTCGGCCCCTCGGCCGGAGATCAGACGCCGCTCGTGGCGCTCTCGGTGGATCCCAACGACGGTGGGCCCTCGGTCACTCCCCCCGAGTTCGCTTCAGATCCGGGCGTCCTCTTGTGGCAGAGCTCTGCGTTGCAGCCGGTGCTGACGGATCAGCAGGAGGCGCTGCTTGGCTGCGGAGTGTTCTTCGACACCCAATGCGACATCGACGGGATCGACCTCTTCAACGCAGAAGCCAGCGCGATCATGCAATCCTTCGTGGGCTTCGACGGCACGGCCGGGGATTGGAGCACGACCGATCGCAGCCGCGCCCAACCCGGCACCGTCGGGTTCGAGGGCGGCCCTGTCTGCACCCGTTACGAGGGCGGTCGCCTGTATATCCTGCCGGGTTGCCGCGGCCCCGGGGAGGACGGCTACTCGCTGCTCGTGGATGGCTCCACCGGCGGCGGCGTTCACCCCTTTACGGGCCAGCCGTTCCGCACCGAGATGGCGATCTTCTCCTGGAACTTCATGATGGTGCTCGCCGCAAACTCGCTTCCGAAGGATCCGAAGCGGCCGCGCATCGACGAGTTCGACCCGAATCGCGCCTTCCGCAGCGATGGCTGTTCGCTCGCGAAGCCTCAGTTCTGCAACGCCTTCAACAGCTTCTGGCAGTCGGTCTCGAGCAAGCGGCCGAGCAGGCGGGCCGGCGGCAACGGGCGATTCGGCCGGCGGGATTTCCAATGGCACGATGGGACTCCGATCGTCGTCCGCTTCCAGAAGCGCAACGTGCTCGGCTTCTCGATGGACTTCGCCGAGGACGTCAGCAAGAGCAACTGGGCGATCGAGTTCACCTGGACCGATGACATCCTGCAGGCCGACAACAACGAGTTCGATGGCCTCAGCGAAGTCGATGCCTTCAATCTCACGGTCTCGGTCGATCGCTCGACCTTCATCAACTTCCTGAACGCCAACCGGACCTTCTTCTTCAACACCCAGGTCTTCGTCCGCTATGTGAGCGGCTATCGCCAGGGGTTCACCAGCAACGGCCCTTGGAGCACCCTCGCGACGTTCACCGCAACGACCGGGTATTTCCAGGATCGACTGAACCCCTCGATGACCCTGGTCTGGGATCTCGGTTCCGATTCCGGCGCGGCGCTCGGGCAGGTGCAGTATCGCTTCAGCAGCAACTTTTCGGCCACCTTCGGCGTCGCCCTCTTCGCCGGTCGAACCCAGCGCAAGGACATGGGAATCAACCCGATCGCCTCCCGCAACCGGACGGGGCGCGGAGCCTCGAAAGATTTCGTCGACAACGGCCTTTCGGTGATCCGCGATCGCGACGAGTTCTTCGTGCGTGTGCGGTACTCGTTCTAGCTCAAGAGGCCAAGCCGATAGGCGACCGTTCCGAGGCCGCCGCTTGACGGCGTCCTTGAGTTCGGAGCCCGGCATCGCCTTCGTGGCGAGGCGCCCACCGTCAGGAGCGTTTCGAGGTCGATACCGACCCTCCGTGGGTAGCAGCGCTCTTGCCGAATCGCCTCGTCAGCCAGTCCAGCATCAGAGCGCTGAGTTCATCCGGCTTCTCCTGTTGGGTCCAATGACCACATCCCTCGATCATGTGCATTTCGAGATCGCTGCAGAGATCGGGTGTGCCGGCGGCGATGTAGGGCGGCATCGCGGGATCCCATTCGGCGGTGATCATCAGGCAGGGGAGGGCGAGTTTCTTCTTTCCGACCTCGGCAAGGCGCGCCGCGTTGCGATCGATATTGCGATACCAGTTGATGCCACCGCGGAAGCTGGCGCGTTGGTAGGTACGCGTATAGTGGTCCAGCTCGGCCGGGGTCAGCAGCGCCTCGCCGATAGCACCGATCGCTTCGATTTTGAGGAAGGGATTGAATTTGACATCGTCCCTGACAGCCTGGGCCACGGCCTGCTCGACGGAGACATCGCGGCGCATCAACTTCTCGAAGACGATGCGTGTGCGCGGGTCGATGAAACGCTCCGCGACACCCGGCTCCTGAAACCAGAGGGTGTAGGCCTCGTCGTCTGCACCGACCAGCGTGCGATAGTGCGCCGTCGTGGGAACCGGGAAGTTCGGCGTATTGACACCGATCACACCGAGGGTTCTCTCCGGGTAGAGGACCGGCATGGCCCACGCAACGAAGCCGCCCCAATCGTGTCCCGCGAAGACGGCCTTTTCGATTCCGAGCGCATCGAGCAGCCCTGCCATATCCGCCGTCAGATGCTCGAGGTCGAAGTCTTCGATGGCATCGGGCGAATCGCTGGCCCCGTAGCCACGCATATCCGGAGCGATGGCGCGGAAGCCCGCCTCGGCGAGTGCGGCCAGCTGATGGTTCCAGGAGTAGCCGAGTTCCGGGAAGCCATGGCACAACACGACGGCCGGGCCTTCTCCCGCCTCGTGAACCGAAAGTGTGATGGCATCGATTTCGGCACCCACGGCTCCCTGATGCCTCGGCAAGCGGACGCGCGTTGCGTTGGGGAAGGGTTTCATGCGAACTCCCATCTATTCCGAAAGTTCAAACCTACGGATTGAAATCTCGAGCTCCGGTGCAACTCGCTAGCGACCGGGTTCGACGAGAATCTTGGCGTGCTTGTCAGGCAGGGCGAGTTCTTCGAAGGCGGCGGCTACGCCGTCGAGCCCGCTGTGGCCGGTGATGAGCGGCTCGGCTTCGATCTTGCCCTCCGCCAACGAGTGCAGCGTCCCCGCGAACTCCTCCGGCGAATAACCGAAAGAGAAGCGGACATCGAGTTCCTTCACGATGGCCACCATCGGCTTGATGAGGTCCGCCTGCATCGTGACCCCCACCACGACGATCCGTGATTGACGCGGTGCCTCGCGAATGATGTCCTGCAGTACGCCGGGCACGCCGACACACTCGAAGATGGCCGGCGGGCGCAGTCGCCCCAACCCAAGCCAGGCATCGAAGCCAGAGTTCTGCGCGGGGTCCACCACGACGTGGGCGCCCATGCGCTCGGCCAGCGCACGCCGCATGGGTGAGAAGTCGGCGGCCACGATGGTCTCGACATTCGCGAGGCGAAGCCCCGCGATGACGGCGAGTCCGACAGGACCGCAGCCCACAACGATGGCCGAGTCGCCGGCATCGACGTTGGCCCGGGCGACAGCGTGAATACCCACTGCGACGGGCTCGGTCAGCGCGGCGTGCTCGGAAGGCAGGCCATTCGGTACCGGAACCAACATCGACTCCATCAAGAGCATGCGCTCGGCGAACCCTCCCGGCACATCGTTCGAATAACCTATGCCATGAAACTCGGCGCCTCGAACCAAGAGCGCAGGGTGGACGACGCGCGTGCCTTTCTCATACTGGCGATTCGTATCGGGGCCATAGTCCAGGATCTCTGCGCAGAACTCGTGGCCCATGATGACATCCCGAGAAAGGTCCATCACCGTCGGCGCACCCGCTTCGCGAGAAGCCTCGACCATCTGCTCACCGTGCTGCAGCGCGTGGAGATCAGATCCACAAATGCCGCAGATCAGTGTCTCCACCAGGACCTCGCCCGGCTGGGGCTCGGGTTCGGGCACTGTATCTACGATGATCTTGGCATCGCGCATGATGGCTGCTCGCATCTCGGATCCTCTCCTTTTTCTTCAACTGATTCCCAGCACCACCCTTACGGCAGGTAACGCAGTTCTTTGCGCTCGCCCGTCAGGCCGGCCTCGCTTGCGCCGCCTACGAGTGCCAGCGTGATGAGGGAAATGACCGAGGGATCTGTCATGACGTTCACGCAGGCGGGCTTGCCACTTGCCAAAGCACGTGAGAGCGCAGGAAGCAGATCACCAGGATCGACGACGTGTTCCCCATGGCAACCAAAACCGACAGCGGCCAGGTCGTAGCGGGTCGCCCCGAGATCCGTCACAACGCGGTGGCCTTCGCCGTAGATCAGGTCCTGACCGTGCGCCGACATTCCCCATTGCTGGTCGTTGTTGACGACGACCACCACGGGCAGCCCGTGCCTCACCATGGTGTCGAACTCCGCAAAGTTGAAACCGACCGCGCCATCACCGAGCACACAGATCACGCGCTTGTCCGGATTGGCTTGCTGGGCCGCAATAGCAAAGGGCATGCCGGTGCCGAGCTGCGCGAGGTAACCATGGGAAAGCCAATGTCCCCCCTTGTAGACCTGGGCTGTCATCTCCATCCAGGACGATGTCCCGCCGCCTTCAGCGACCAGGATGCTCTCTCGTCCGGCGGCCTCGACGATGGCATCGGCGAGTACGTAGGGGTGGATCGGCGTCTTCGCCTCGGTGAGCGCGCTGCCAAACATCACACGGTGCATCTCACTGGCTGCCCGCGTTGCCTGGACCCAACTTTCGCGGGCCGGCCAGCTTCGCTCTCTTGCGACACTGCAAAGTGCTCGAACGGTCTCGCCGCAATCGGCGCTGATCGCGAGGTCGACATCGCGATTCCGGCCAATCTCTTCGGGCTCGATATCGACTTGAATCAGCTTCGCGTTTCTGGGCAGCATGCGATCGCCCGCCCCGCCCGTAAACAGGCCGAGCCGCGCGCCCAGCACCAGGACGGTATCTGGCCCGCCCGTGCTCTCCCGATCGAGCAGCGCGAGGTTCATGATATTGCGGGCGCAGAGTGGGTGGTCAGCGGGAATCAAGCCGTGGGCTCGACTATTGGAGAACACCGGGATCTGTGTGCGCTCGACGAAGTCGAGTAGATCAGAGCCGAGATTCGCCCGAAGATCGGAGAACCAGGCCCCGCTCCCGAGCAGGATTGCCGGGCGCTCTGCGGAATGGAGCCATTCGATCGCGGTTTCCACAGCCTGAGGCGTTGGGCAAGGCTGCGTCGTGGGCGCTGTCTCGCTAGGCCAGTGGATCGCTTCCTCATCGATCTGCGTGAAAGCGACATCGATCGGGATCTCGAGATAGACGGGCCCTGGCCGGCCAGTGGTAGCGATGCGCAGCGCCTGCGCGACCTGGTCCGCAACCCGCTCGATCTTGGGGATGCGATGCGCCCATTTGGTGACCGGCGCCATCAAGGCCACCTGATCGTACCCACCCGCGAGAGGGAGCCTCTCGTCTTCACTGGCCGGGTTCGCACCGCCAATCACCAACATCGGTATGGCATCGACATGGGCATTCACGACGCCGCTCACTGCATTCGCCACACCCGGCCCCGAGGTGACCACCGCGACCCCTGGCTCGCCGGTTGCACGCGCCCAGCCATCGGCCGCGTGCACGGCGGCTTGCTCGTGGCGCATATCCGTCATGGCGAAGCCACGAGCTTCGGCGGCCATGAAGATGGAGTCCAGATGGCCTCCATGCAGTGTGAAGAACTGACGAATCCCCGCGCGCTCGAGCATCTCGACCAGGATCTCGCCACCGTTCTTCTGTCCCACGATGCATTCTCCAGCGAGCATTTCGTCGCTCGTGCGATAAGTTAAACCAAATAATTACTTGGAAATACTTGGATCACTACGGATGCCGGCGCCCCCATGCAGACAAAGACTCAAACCCTCGATTTTGCACCGAAAAAGCTGCCTTCCCAGCGCCGCTCCCAAGAGACCTTCAGGGCCATGGTGGAGGCATGTGCTTGGCTCCTGCCGCGCAAAGGATACGCCGGCACGACCACGAACCACATCGCCGAGCGCGCGGGTGTGAACATCGCCTCCCTATACGAGTACTTCCCGGGCAAGGACGCGATCGTCGTGCAGGTGGCGCGAGGCCTGGTGGAGCGGGTGCTGGAGCGCCTGGCGCTGGGTGCAGCCGAGGTGCTGGAGGGCCGCGAGGATCAGGCGTTGCGGACATGGATCCAACTCATCCACGATACGGTGGCGCGCGAGAAAGGCCTGATCGCGGTCTTCATGTATCAAGTTCCGTACACGAGCCAACTCGAGCCGATCCAGGCCATCAGTGCCAGGCTCCTCGAGCAGTCCCAGCAGGTACATGGACATGCCGGCCACTTCTTCCGGCCGAATCTCTCCGATGCAACGCTGCAGTTGGTGATCAACCTCGTCAACTCGACCATCATGCAGCTCGTGATGAATCCGCCCAAGCACTATCCAAAGCAGGAGTTGCTCGACGAACTCATCGTGAGGGTGGAGGAGTGGATCGGACAACGCCCCAACTAGGAAATCCCCGGCGCCTTCGCAGGAACCGGGGACTCCATCGGTCGGATCTTCGTTAGTTGAGCGTGACAGTCACGGTCACCTGGGCGTTGAAACCGAGGCCGTGATCCGAGGCCGTCCATTTGTACATCGTGGTGCTCGCCTCGTTGCTGAGGGAAAGGGTCTTCTTGATCTCGCCCCAGTCTGTGTGGTTTACGTCGGGAATCTTGATGGGGCTGCTGGTGAATCCGTCTCCATCGTTGTCACCGCCCCGGATCCTGATGCTGAGCTGGGAGCTCGGGTGGTCGAGGGTGATCGACTTGCCGGTGAAGAACAGGTCTCCGGTTCCCTGCTCGCCCGGGTCGTGGTTCTTCTTCTTGCCTCCAGCCTCGAAGATGAAGAAGAGCTCGCCGTCACCGAGGTCATCGCTGTCGTCAGTGATCTTGATCATGTCGAAGCTCACTTCCACGCGGCGATCGCCCGTCTTGAAGGTTCCGCTGGCCATGGCGGTCTGGCCAAAGCTGTCCTTGGCGCAAACCTCCCAGTAGTGCTTCCTGCTGGGCGCGAGACCGAGGATCTTCGTGCTCCACTGCTTCTTCTTGCCCAATGCAAACGTGGCCTTGAGCGGCGGGAGCGTCTCGTCGCATCGGCGGTTCGGGGGGGGGATCAGAGCGAAGACTCGCAGCTTCAGCGTGGATTCGCGGTTCGCCGTGACGTTGAACTTCGCGTGGTTCTTGGCCGGCGTCACGATGGCATGGGTCGTGAGGTTGGTCAGCTGGGCTTTCATCGGCGCCTTGAATTTGAGGTTGCCAACACCCTTGGCCGGCGCTTTCTGGATCTGACCGTTTCCACCAGGGTTGGGCGAGGCGTTGATCACCGTCACCTGGCCGACCTTGGTGCCGCCCTTGCAGGCCTGTTTGCTGCCCTTGGCCTTGCCCCACGCCTGGATCGTGTAGGTGCCCGGCTGGCTGTAGGTGTGGGTCATGACCTTGCTGGCGCCTGTGAACACGAAGGGGCCCACGCCGGGGCCGTCGCCGAAATGGATCTTGAAGCCGCAGCCCGCGCCCGTCTTGGTGAGCGTGACCGAGACGGCCGTATTCTTGGGCGCCGGGTTGGGACTGGCCGTGACGCCTGTCAGTTTTCCGGGGACCGCCCACGCAGCCGTAGAGCCGGCCACGGCAAGAAGGAATCCGAAAGCGAGAGAACGAAGGGCTCGGAGATACATGATCTGGCCTCCTGGAATTGGGTTTCACCAGGGGAGTCGAGGCCGATGCAGATCGGGTTCAATCCTCGTTTCGATGGAAATGGCGTCCCTCCCGGGAAAGGGGCAGTCTTGGCCACACGATGAGCCGACGTATTCTCGTTCGCGCATCCCTGGGGGCGCTGCTCGTGCTCCTGGCCGCAGGCGGCTGGATCTTTCATCTCGAGATCGGTCGCACCTTCTCGGACGACCCGGCTGTGTGGGAGCCGGAGATCAAGGCCTTCGAACGGGCCGATCGCGAATCGCCTCCGCCGCGGGACGCGATCCTGTTCGTCGGCAGCTCGAGCATTCGCTTCTGGGATGGGCTCGCCGAGGACATGGCTCCCCTGGTCGTGATCCGCCGCGGCTTCGGGGGCGCAAAGCTGTCGGACCTGGTGCACTTCGCCGATCGCATCATCGTCCCCTATGCACCGCGCGCGATCGTGCTCCACGCAGGAGGAAACGAGCTGACCGATCTGCCGGGAAATCGGCGGCGCACTCCCGAAGAGGCGCTGGCAGATTTCCGGTCGCTCGTCGCGCACATCCGGGCGCGCCTCCCGGAGGTTCCCATCTACTATCTCGCGCTGCGACCGTCGCGTCTGCCGGGCGCCCGGGATCTCTTGCTCCGACTCATCCGTGCGGACTGCGAAGCGCAGCCCGGCCTCCACTACCTCGACGCCGGCAGGGGTCTCGCCCTGGCGGACGGCTCGCCCGACCCGCGTCTGATCCGTTGGGATCGTATCCACCTGAACAGCGAGGGCTACAAGATCTGGGCGCCTCCCGTCCGCGAACGTCTGCTCCGGGATCTCGGACCTGGCCCGGAGGTGCGGCTGCCTTGATCGTTCTCAGCCCGGCTGCTTCGGGCTCGTATCGCCTTTGGCTGGCCGATGGTGGCTAGTCGAAACTGGTCTTGGGGGGCTTCTTGCAAGGGAAGTTCACCGACACATTCACGGTCAGGACATTGTTGTCTTCCCTGAATTCGTCGATCATTTGATCCGAA
>JAFDCZ010000288.1 GCA_019312665.1 Deltaproteobacteria bacterium
CCCTGGAAGTCGAACCAGGTGTTGCTGAAGCGGATCAACGCCAAACGTGTAGACGATCTCGAAGTCCTGGATCGTCCCGTCTGGCCCTGCCGTCTCCACGAAGAACGCCTCTCCCTGCCGGTGGAAGCGGAAGCGTTCGCCGCGATGCTCGAAGGTCACATCACCGAAATCACCGAGCACGGTCGCCGGCCCGGCTTCCTGCATGGCAAGATCGTGATGGGAGCCGCGCCAGCGCTCCGTCTCTTCGGGGTGACAGCTCGCGCAGGCCTCCACACCAACAAACTCCGGGACGGGTTCGGGAGCGTGTACGGCCTGTTCGGGTGACCCGCAAGCGAGCGCGGCCAGTAGAATCGTGGAGAGCGGGAGCTTGTTCACGGCGGAGAATTAGCACGAAACTGCGTTCTGGTGGCTTGGCAGTTCGACGGAGGGGCACAGACTCCGCATGCTCCTGGCTGAAGGCCGCCCCCGAGGTGATTGAGGTAGAATCGATGCGCTCGAGTGGAGCCAGGAGACACAGGATGGCCACGCCCAAGAAACGACTGGCTCACTCGGTTCGAGCTGGAACCGGGCTTCTCGTCTTCTCCGTCCTGGCGTTGGGGTGCGCCACGAAGCCCATGCCTCCTGCGGAACCGCTCGGGCAGCCCGCAGCTTCGGCTCCCGTCGTTCTCTACACGCGCTACGAGGTGGTCCGGGGAGACATGCTCTCGGCGATCGCGCAGATTCACGGGCTCACTCTCGAGGAGTTGCTTGCCCTCCGGCTCCCGAATCGGTGGTTTCGGAAGCCCCGGAACCTGACGCTCTGGCCTCGGAGCGTCCGGATTCCGCCGCGCACGAATCGGATGCTCCGGCTTCCGATTCGCCGACACCCGAGCCTCCGGCCGAACCCGGAGAGATCACGAATCTGATCGACCAGGCCCAGAGGCAGCGCCAGGACGAGCATTACGAGGCGGCACTCGAAACACTGGCCCGCGCGGAGCAAGCCGCGATGGCTCTTCCCGAAGGCGAGGACTCGCGGAATACCCGTGCGCAGATCGCGCTGACGGCTGTCATGGTAGAGCTTGGCCGAGGTGATGATGCTGGCGTGGTGCGGCGCTTCAGCCAGGTTCTGAGCTTGCTTCCGTACTACTCCCCCGCGCCAGGCGTCTTCTCCCCCCATGCCCTCGAGTTGCTCGAGCAGGCGCGGGGTGAGGTCGCATTTCGACCTTGAGGCTAGGGAGCGGGTTCGAGCGCTTGCTCGAATAGCTCGTCGAAGGATGCCTGGATGCATTCGGCGTAGAAGCCGGGATCCGGAAGCATCTTGCGGCAAGCGGTGACCCCGATGCTGATGCGACCCGAGCAGCTGAAGACCGGGTGGATGATGCCCATGCCGTCCAGCACGGGCCCCATACCGTAGAGGGCGCACATCTTCGCCCCGGTGAAATAGAGCGGGATCTGCGGGCCTGGCACGTTGGTGACGACGGTGTTGCAGAAGGGTTTGACGGAGTTGGCGAGGCCGAGGCGCGTGTACAACCGTGCTGCCAGTCCGATCAAGGTGCCGGGCAGGAACTGCGCGACATCGGTCATGGTCTGGGCACCGATCGCCTCGGCCGTCTTCTTGGAGGCTTTCGTGCCGCGCTGCATCTTGCGCAGGCGCTCCAGTGGATCGCCCTCGTCGGTGTAGAGGGTCACCGACATGGCCGAGATCCGATTGCCTGCGCTCCCGGTTTCGTCATCGGAGCGGACGGAGATGGGGGCCATTGCGACGAGGGGTTCGTCCGGAAGCTCGCGATGGAATTCCAGATACTTGCGAAGAGCGCCGCCGCAGACGGTGAGGATTACGTCGTTGACGGTGGCCCCAGGGATTCGCTTGCGAATGTCGCGAATGTCCTGCAGGGAGAAATTCCGGCCTTCGACGACCCGATGGCTCGTGATGGTGCCGTTGAAACGGGTGCGCGGAACATCCTTGATTTCATCGATCTCGTCTTCTGGAGAACCGCGGAAGAAGTTCGCCACGCCTGGAATGGTCTGGCCGGCTATGCCCACGAATTTGAACGGGTTGCGGATGTTGTTGAGTGTGGTGCGAGCCGCCATCTCGAGGTAGCTGGGTTCCCGCTCCGGCTTCCAATCTTCGTCCGGCGGCACGGGCTCGGCATCCGGAGACGTGTCGTGAATGGCCCCAGCAAGTTCAGCGCCCGACACGCCGTCGATTGCTGCGTGGTGGATCTTCGTCATCACCGCGAAGCTTCCGGGCGGCACGTCGTCGAGGTTGTCGAGGCCTTCGATCACATACATCTCCCACAGGGGTCGCGAGAGATCCAGCGGCCGGGAGTGGATCCGCGCCACCTGGATGCAGAGCTGTCGCCAATCGCCGGGATGGGGAAGGGCGATATGCCGCACGTGAAACTCGAGATCGAACTCCGGGTCTTCGAGCCAGTACGGATGGTCGAGGTTCATCGGCGCGTAGACGAGCTTCTGACGGAAGGAGCGCGCAAGGTGCAACCGGCTCTCGACGTTCGCGAGGATCTGCTTGAACGTGACGCGGCCACCCGGCGCCGTGGATTGGTCGTAGATGGCGAACGAGCCGATGTGGTTGGGTGCGTTGGCGGTCTCCAGGTTGAGAAACGAGGCATCCATCCCTGAGAGCTGCTGCATCGGAATCCTCCCGTCGCACCGCCGACAGCCCCATCCTACACCGGATTCACCCCTCGTAGCCGGGGGGAGCCGCGAAGCCGCCGATGACCGGCTCCGCCAACCTGGCGAACTCGATAGGCGTGCGATCCTCCAGGTAGGGCCCGATCAGCTGCATGCCGACGGGAAGGCCATCCTCCGCCTGGCCTACGGGGACGACCGTGGCGGGCAGGTAGGTCACGGTGGCAATTCCCGCCCAGAAGACCTGGCTCATGTAAGGGATCAGCTCGTCGTCGACCTGCAGCATGCGGGTCGGGACCGGGCCGTGATCGTGGGGAAAAGCGGTGGTGGGCGAGATCGGGCACAACAGGAGATCGCAGGTCTCGAAGTACTCCGCCCAACACTTGCGAAGGCGCTCGCGGCGTTCGTTGTCCGAGAGCCAGGCTCGGTGCGGGCCGACACTACCGCGGATCATGAGCGCCTCCGAGCTGTTGTCGTCCGGCGCGAGGTTGGCCGCGGCGGCCTCCATGTCCTTGATGACGGCGGGTGGAAAGCCTGTTCCCATCACGCCGAAGAGGAGGCGCGTGTAGAGCTCATGGCTCTTCTCGAAATCGATTTCCGGAAGCGCGTCTTCATCGACCGTGGTTCCGGCCGCCGAGATCGCATCGGCCGCGGCTCGGATCCCGTCGCGAACCGCGCTGGAGACGGGGCGACCGGGAAGATCGAGGAGTAGTCCGACACGGAAATCCTCCAGGCGTCGGTGGCGGGGGGCGGGCAGTTCGAGACGCCAGGCGGTTGCATCCTCCTGGACGGGGCCGACCAGCACGTCCATGGCGAGGGCGAGATCGTTCGGAGTGCGGGCGAGGGGGCCCAGCACGGCGAGGTCCGCCCGGGACCGTTGGCCCGGCGGGCCGGGGACATGGCCGCGCCCGGATACGATTCCATGGCTCGGTTTGTGGCCGTACACACCACAGAAGTGCGCGGGGTTGCGAATCGAACCGCCGATGTCGCTGCCCAGCTCGAGGGGCGTGAAGCCGGCCGCCAGCGAGGCCGCGGATCCTCCACTCGAGCCTCCGGGCCCGCGCTCCGTGTTCCACGGGTTGTTCGTCGTCCCGTAGACGTCGTTGTAGCTCTGGAAATCGCCGGCGTAGAGAGGCAGGTTGGTTCCGCCAAATATGATGGCACCTGCGTCCTTCAATCGGCGAACGGTGTCGGCATCCTGGGTCGGGACGTGGCCCGAAAGCTCGGGAGCGCCGGAGGTCGTCGGCTGGCCCGCTACCTCGATGCATTCCTTGACGGTCATCGGCAGACCGTGCAAAGGGCCCCAGGATTCCCCGCGGGCCCGGGCTGCGTCCGCCTGAGCAGCGAGTTCGCGCGCTTCCTCCGCCGCCAGGGTGACGACCGCGTTCAGCTCGCCATTCCAGCGCTCGATGCGGGCAAGCAGCAGATCGAGAAGCTCCAAACTGGTCAGCTCGCCGCGGTTCATGGCCGCCAGCAGTTCAGTCGCGGATCGGTAAGCCCAGGATGCCATCGCTCGTTCTCCATTCTTCGCCACTCATTGTGGTAGCGTGCAGTTTCACTCACCGAGGGGCCCCATGGCCAGCATGTACGATCTGAAGGTGAACTCCATCTCCGGCGAGGAGATTGCCCTCTCCCAATTCGAAGGGCAGCTCAGCCTGGTCGTCAACGTCGCCAGCCAGTGAGGCCTCACAGGCCAGTACGCAGGTCTGCGTACCCTCCATCAGAGCACCGACGGTCTCACGGTCATGGGCTTTCCCTGCAACCAGTTCGGCGCCCAGGAGCCCGGCACGAACGAGGAGATCCTCGAGTTTCGCCAAGATGGATGTGAACGGGGAATCCGCCTCCGACGTCTATCAGTTCCTCAGGACCGGCAATCCGGATGAGGAAGGCAAGGAGGAGATTGCCTGGAACTTCACGAAGTTCCTGGTTGGGAAGGACGGGCAGGTGCTCGCCCGCTACGGGCCGACCACGACGCCGGAAGACATCGGGAAGGCCCTGGCCGAGCACCTCTGATCGGCTGGCGGGGGTGCTGCAGGGCTTCTCCCGCTAGGATCGTCCGATGGCAGCACGTAAGAGCGCGAGCAAGGTGGCGAAGAAGGCGGCGGGAACGAAGAAGCCCGCGGCGAAAAAGGCGGC
>JAFDCZ010000031.1 GCA_019312665.1 Deltaproteobacteria bacterium
TTCTTCAGGCAACCCATCCATCAATGCGTCGTGATAGGGGAGCGTAAAGTCCGGATTCTTGACAAGCATCTCCTCCACGAGCAAGAGCATTTCGGGAGGGACGCGAGTGGTATCTCGATAGGCCTTCCACCACGCCCGACCGAAGGGATTGCCCAGATAGTATTTCGTCTCTTCTACGATCCGATCCTTCCACTCCTCGTCCAAGACACCCAGCTCGCGGAGCATGTAGGAAGCACGCCATTGTTCGGTCATGGCATAGAGATAGGATTCCATCACCCTTCTCTCTGCCAGCGTCATTTCTCGGGGGGCCGTAAGAGATTTGGCCCACGCCTCCGCTCCGTTCTCACCGATCATCGTCTGCTCATGCTCGATGAAGCGTTGGCTTTCCTCATAGAGGAGCTGAACGCGTAGCAAATCGGTGTTCTGCTTCAGCTGAACGCCAACGAGAACCAGCCCCACGATGATTCCCAGGTTCGCACCGACTTGAAGCCAATTGCCAAGTCTGTCTGAATTCATATTGCATCCCTTATCCCTTTGGATCGACGCTCCGATCCTACTCCATCGCTGGGCTTGCGAATCGGAGCGCTACGAAGACCTCGAATGCCTACGAACAGGGACCGGGCTGATTTGCGGCGGTTCGAGGCCGGGCAGGGCTCGCGGTCCCACCCGAGCAATCGTGGCTGACTATGATTCGTCTTCTGCCGTGCAGGCATGGGAGCCCGCCCGCTCGCCCGGCTCACCGATCTCGAACAGCTGGGTTCCGAGCCCGTCGATCTTCGTGCGCACGATGTCGCCGGGGGCGAGGTAGCGAGTGCCTCCGTTGGCCACCCGCGCCTTCTCTTCGACGAGGAATTGCTCGAATGGGCCTCGCAGGTGCAGCAGGCCCCGCAGTGCAACGCCAATCGGATTGGGCGCATGGATCGCGACACCTTCAGGTGTTCCTGTCTGAACGATGCTTCCGGCCGTGAGCTTGGGCGCCTGGTCACCCACCGCAAATGGATAGAAGTACTCTTGCTGCTCTCGCATGAAGGGCATCGGCGTACGACGTCCGTGCTCGGAGATCCATGTCCCGATGCGTGCGACCAGCTCGTCAGGCTGGAGAATCATCCGAGCGGTACTTGCATCCTGTCTCGGCTCGCCCTCGTCGCCAACCCAGAGGTGCAGGCCGAGACCGTCGGCGCCGCACGCACGAACGGCCGCAAAGAGATCACTGCCTCGCACCATCCAGGGGCCAGCGGGCATGAACCCCGGCTGCCCCTTTGCCTCGACGAAGCCGGTGCCCGGGCCGGACAGGGCTGCGTTGCGGATGATGGCCTCGCGATCGGAGACATCGTTCGACAGGAAGAAGGCGCTCTTCTCCAGCAACACTTCGAGGGAGGGTGGATCGAACGGATCGATGTCCTCGAGCAACACGAATGCGAGCTCGACCTCGTAATCCAGCAAGGTCACGCCGGCGGGAGCATGCACGCGCGCGTAGGGCCGGGTGGGCGCTGCGGGCTTGGGGAACAAGAAGACATCTCCGCCGCCAGCCTCCTCGGCGTGCGCTGCGTAGTTCAGGCCGGTAGACACGATGACACGGGTTTCGGCGTCGATGTCCGCCTCGGGCAGTTCGACCACCGCGCACACCTGCTCGTCCGAGACGACGAATTCCCGGCCACCCGGTTGCGTCGCGCGGTCGAAGACCTCAGCGAGTGGGGTGGATGCAACGGCGAGGGTCGATGCGCGCGTGACGTGACCCCCCTCGTGCTGGGTCACACGGGCGTAGACGATGCGGCCCTGGGGGTCGAGGACGCGGGCGATACGCGAGAGGTTGGTTGCGTCGAGGCATTCGTCCAACCCTTCGGCCGCCGCCACAGTTGCCACCACACCCGCCGTGAGCAACACAATCGATGCACCGATCGTTCGCTTCATTTTCCGGACCACTCCCAAGCGTCAAGTGGGTGATCGTATCTCGAACTGGACACAACCCATTCCAGAAGGGCCTTGCAGAATTGGCCTGTTGGACTAGACTGACCAGTCAGTTCATAATGGAACCCAACCCTCGAACCCGTACCCGCGCGCCTCGTGAGGTACGACGTGCCCAGATCCTCGAAGCTGCGCTCCGGTGCTTTTCCGAGTCCGGCTACCACAAGGCGAGCATGGATGATCTCGTGCGGGCCTCGGGCCTGTCGAAGGGCACCCTCTATTGGCATTTCGAGAGCAAGGAACAGGTGTTCCTGGCGCTCTTCGACGCCTTCGCCGAGGAATACTTCGCGGGATGGGAAGCGCTCGATGACGGGAAGCGCCCGCTCTTCGAGGTCATTGGCGGCGGCGGTGAGCTCGCGATTCATGCGTTGCTCGGACAGCCCGGCATGATGCGCGCCTGGATCGAATTCCTCGCCCATCCTGCGGCGCGGGAGCGGCTCGCAGAGATGTACCGGCGCAGCCGGGAGCAGCTTGGGAGTTTTCTCGAACGGGCCATGGATCGGGGCGAACTGAAGCGGCTGCCCCCGGCGGCGGTCTCCGCGCTGTTGATCGGCACGATCGAGGGCATCCTGCTTCAGGCGTCGGTTGATCCCGAGTTCGATCCGCTGGCGCTGTGGCCGGGGGTCATGTCGGTGTTGAAAGGGGGGTTGGTCGAATGAGAATTGTTGTCGCAGTCTTGTGGATGCTAGTTGGCTTCGCGGCGAGCGAGGCCATCGCCCAGGAGAACCTGGAGCCGGCACCCGAGGGCGTGACCGGGCGTGAGATCGCGGAGCGTGTCGAGGATATCTTCCGGGGCAAGACGAGCTACATGGAAGCCACCATGACGATCACCTCGCCGAGGCTTCCAGAGCCTCGGCGGGTGACGTTCCAGGCCTGGGACGATCGCCCCGAGAAGCGCTCCTTCATCCGTATTCTCGGCCCGCCCAAGGACAAGGGGATGGGATTCCTGAAGCTCCACCCGAACATGTGGAACTACATCCCGCGGGTCGAGCGCACGCTGCGCATCCCACCGTCGATGATGTTGCAGAGCTGGATGGGCAGTGACTTCAGCAACGACGATCTCGTGCGCGAATCGAGCCAGCTCGACGACTACGACCACGAGCTGCTGGGAATCGATCCCAAGGGCGCCAGCGCGCGCGCCTACGTGCTTCAGTACGTGCCTCATGAGGACGCGCCGGTCGTCTGGGGGAAGATCCTCACCTGGGTCGATGTCGAACGTTCGGCCCCGCTGCGTCAGGATTTTTTCGACGAGCGAGGTGAGAAGCTCCGGGAGATGCTCTTCTCGGAGATTCGCGACGTTTCCGGCCGCCCCTATCCCCACCAGTGGTCGATGATTCCGCTGGACAAGGAGGGCCACGAGACGCGGATCGAAATCCATGAGATCCGTTTCGATGAAGACTTCGACGACGCGATCTTCACCAAGCGCCATCTGACCCGGGGAGGGAGCCGTTGAGCCTCGAGTTCCGCCTCGCCAAGCGCAACATCGGGCGCAATCTGCGGAGGACAGGCCTCACGGTGGCGGCGACGGTGTTCGCGGTTTTCCTCGTGGTCGTGTTCGTCGCGATGGCTGCGGGCATGCACGAGAAGATGATCGAGGACGGGGTTCGCATCCATTCAGGGCATCTGCAGGTCTCTGGCAAGGACTACCTGAAGAAGCGGACCCTGGAGCAATTCGTCGATCTGGACGCGGAGCTGCTGACCCTGCTGGAGCAGGCACCGGGCGCGCTCGGTGTCGCACCGCGAGTGATCGGCTTCGGGCTGGCGTCGAAGGGCGCGTCGACCCAAGGTGTGGCCATCTTCGGCGTGGATCCACAGCGCGAGGGTACGGTCTCGAGCCTGCCGACCCGGGTGGTCTCCGGTGTGTTCGTCGATGGAGAAGGTCGAGGCATCGTGTTGGGCGAGCGCCTGGCCCGGAATCTCGGGGCGGAAATCGGAGACGAGCTATTGCTCTACTCCGTCGCCTATTCGATGGAGACCGCCTACGACCTGTTTACGGTCGTCGGTACCCTGCGTCTGCCGGAGCCGGCCCTGGAACGCACGCTGGCGGTGATCTCCCTGGCAGACGCGCAAGCCTTCTTCGCCTACGGGGACCGGGTCTCGGAGATCGCGGTGTTGGCCAAGGATGCTGGCCACGTCGATGCCCTGGAGGCTGATCTCCATGCGGTGCTGGCGAAACGCGGCGGCCCGGAGCTGGAGCTGCATACCTGGGCCGAGGTGATGCCCGAGCTCAAGCAATTCATCTTCATCGACGACGCTGGCATGTACATCATGCTCGCGATCCTCGTGGTGGTGGTCGCCTTCGGCATCTTGAACACGATCCTGATGTCCGTGCTCGAGCGCACCCGGGAGCTGGGGGTCATGCTCGCACTCGGTCTCAAGCCCGGGTCGATTTTTCGGGTCGTCTACATGGAGTCGATGCTGCTGGCGAGCATCGGGCTCGTCATCGGATTGGCGCTGGCGATTCCCGTGGTGCTCTATTTCCAGGGCCATCCGATTCCGATGTCCGAGGAGCTGAAGGGAGCGGCGCAGATCATCGCGATGGAGCCGGTGATCACGTTCAAGTTGAAGCCGTTGAATCCGCTCGGATCGATGATCACGATTCTCGGCGTGGCCGCTCTGGCCGCGCTCTATCCAGCCCTGAAGGCGAGCCGGGCCCGGCCTGTCGATGCCTTGAGGAGTCTGTGATGACGGCCTTGCGAGCGGAGCCTGTGATGGCGGCACAGGGTTTTCTTTGGGGCTTCATGTACGCACTGCTTCGGCCGGTGACCTGGCGCATGGCCTGGCGCAATGTCGGGCGGAACCCGCGCCGCACGCTGATCGTCGGATCGGCCATCGCCATCGGCCTCGGCGCCACCATCGTCGCGATGGCGGTGAACTACGGGATGATCTTCGAGATGGTGGCCTCGGCGATCCGTACCGAGGTTGGCCATGTGCAGGTTCACGGGCGGGGCTTCGATGCCAAGCCCGGCATCGAGTTCCGGATCGAGCCGGATCAGGGCGTGGGTCCGGAGCTCGTGGCGCAGCTGCCCGAGATCGTGGCCTGGGCGCCGCGTGTTCGCGGCGAAGGCCTGGTCTCCTCGCCCCGGGCCAGCGCCGGTGTGAGGCTGGTCGCCATCGACCCAGTGCAGGAGGCACAGGTGTCGGTGATCGATGAGTCCATCACCGAGGGACACTTCCTCGGTGACGATCCCCGTCGCGTTTTGCTCGGAGAGAGGCTGGCGGATCGTCTGCAAGTGGGGGTGGACGACAAGATCGTGCTCTCCGTACAGGACGTCTCCGGGGATCTGACCGGCGAGGCCTACCGGGTTGCCGGCCTGTTCCGCACGCCTTCTCGGGAGCTCGATGAAGGGGCGGTCTTCCTGCCGATCGGCGAGGCCCAGCGTCTGCTGGGCATCGGTGAGGCGATTTCCGAGTTCGTGATCGTCTCGAACGACGATCGACAGCTCGCTGCCCTGGCGGCCCGGCTGCAGGAGCGGCTCGGCCCCGACCTGGAGGTGCGCACCTGGGAAGAGCTGCGCCCGATGCTGGTTTCGATGATCAAGATCTTCGATCAGATGGGCTGGATCATGTACGCGGCCATTTTCATTGCGATGGCATTCGGCATCGCCAACGTGCTGCTGATGTCCCTCTACGAGCGCATTCGCGAGATCGGCATCGTGCTTTCCCTGGGCATGCCCCCGGCCCGGCTGGTCGCTTCGCTGATGGTGGAGTCGTTGATCCTGACCCTGGTGGGTGTGGCCTGCGGGCTGGGTGTCGGCCTGCTCGGTGTCTGGGCGCTCGCCGACGGCATCGACCTCTCCGCCTGGGCCGACGGCCTGGATGCCTACGGGATGTCGCCGGTGATCGTGCCGGTGGTGCGCAGCAGCGATCTGACCCAACCCCTCGCCATCGCCGTGCTGACGGCAATCCTCGCGAGCTTGTGGCCCGCGATTCGCGCCGTGCGCATCCGACCGGCCGAAGCCGTGCGCCACGTCTAGGAGTGCTGATGCTCGAAGCGACCGATGTATGGAAAGTGTATGAGACGCGCGGGGTGGAAACCGTCGCCCTGCAAGGCGTGAATCTCGTGATCGACGAAGGCGAGTTCACGGCGCTTGCCGGGCCCAGCGGCTCGGGCAAGACGACACTGCTGAATCTCTTCGGGGCGCTGGACGTGCCGACCCGTGGAACGATCCATCTCGAGGGCCAGGAGCTGAGCACGCTCTCCTCGGCCCAGCTTGCCCACCTTCGCCTCCAGAAGCTGGGATTCATCTTCCAGGCCTACAACCTGATTCCCGTGCTCTCGGCCCGGGAGAACGTCGAGTTCGTGATGGAGCTGCAAGGCGTGCCGGCTGCAGAGCGCCAGGAGCGCGCGATGGCGATGCTGGCGGAGGTGGGCCTGGGCGACATGGCGGACAAGCGCCCGATGGAGATGAGCGGTGGCCAGCAGCAACGGGTGGCCGTGGCGCGGGCGATCGTGAGCCGCCCGCGAGTGGTATTGGCCGATGAGCCCACCGCCAACCTGGATTCGAAGACTGCCGAGAAGCTTCTCGATCTGATGCAGGAAATGAATCAGCGGCACCACGTTACTTTCCTCTTCTCCACCCACGATCCGATGGTGATCGAGAAATCCCGGCGCACGGTTCGGCTGCGGGACGGCCAGGTCGTCGACGACGAGCTTCGAGCCGCATGAGATTCCTGGTTCGACTCCTCGTTCTGGGCGGGGGCCTGCTCGCGGTGGCGCCGGTGTCGGCCATCGAGCTGTGGCGCTCCGGCGAACGTTCGGTGCAGTGGAGCGGATCCATCCGCGAGCTGGTCACGACGAGCAACGCAACCGACGGAACCCGGTTTCGCGATCATGCCGTTGCGGCCGGTCCGAGCTGTGCCCTGGCGGAGCTGTTTCCAGATTGTCCGGCCTTTCAGGTCGTAGGTGATCGCGATGTCTGGCAGAGCCTCACCCGGCTTCGCCAGCGGCTCTACATCGACGCGGGTGCCGGCTGGTCGGGGACATTCGTCTACGACAACGAGCTGCGCGTCGGAATTCTCGATCGGTTCGGCCGCGGCACGGCCGGCCAACCTGACACGTTCCTCGGCCTCGAGGATGAGATCCACGCGTTTGGAATCAAGGACGACGCGTCCCATCGCCAGTGGCGGCACCTCATGTACCGGGCCTTCGTCCGCTACGAAGGCGAACACGTGGAGATGACCGCCGGTCGGCAGCGGATCGCTTGGGGCGTCGGCAGGCTGTGGAACCCGATCGACCGCTTCAACGCGATCGGCCCCCTGGCCATCGAAGCGGACCAATCCGTCGGGATCGACGCGCTGGAGGCACGCTGGCTGCTCTCCGACTTCGATTCGCTCCAGGTCGTCTACGCGCCTGGCACTCGGAGCGAGGATGCCCGCTACGCGCTCCGCTTCGACGGGGTCCTGCGCAATACGGATGTCGGCGTGATGGCGGGCATCTTCGAGCAGGCGCGGACTTTCGGCGTGGATCTGGCCGGGAACCTGGGCGACGCCGCCTGGCGGGTCGAGGCCGTCTACACGAACCCGGAACGGGACGTCTGGGAGATCGGCTGGGACGCGCCTCGGGAGCTCGACCGTTTCTGGCAGGTCGTGATTTCTCTCGACTACAACTTCGATATCGGCAACGGCGTCTACTTTCTGGTCGAGCACCTCTACGACGGCAATGCGCTGGGGTTCGGAGAGGGTGAAGCGGGTGCGCTGCTCCCGCTCTTCGAAGCGACCGAAGGGCCCTTCGCGCCCGTGGTGCAACCGGTCTCGTCGAGCCGCTTCGGCGGGAGTGGCGTGGTGTCGAGTGCCCGCCACACGACGGGCGTTCAGCTCTCCACCGATCTGACCTCGGTCGTGAATGGCAGCCTGCTGGTTCTCCACGATTGGAACGGCGGGAGTTCGGCATTCTTCCCGTCGTTGTCCTTTACGGGCTTCAACTCGGTGGAGCTCACCGTCGGTGCGCAGCTCTTCGCGGGGCCGCGGCTCTCCCAGTTCGGCGAGGCCCAGGCTCTCGTCTATGGTCTGGTCGAGTACTTCTTCTAACGCCAGCGTTGGCGGAGATTGCACGTGAACCGAACCCTCGATATCGGCCTGTCCGTGGCATCCACAGTGTTCCGGGGCGCCGCCGGCGTGAAAGTCGGCCAACTCGGCCCGCGACCGGCCCAGCCTCTCGAACTCTACGAGTTCGAGAACTGCCCCTTCTGCCGCAAGGTGCGCGAGGCGCTCTGCGCCCTCGATCTCGAGGTGCGGATCCTGCCGTGCCCCAAGCAGGGAGAGCGCTATCGCCCGGAAGCCGTGAAGCGAGGCGGCCGGGCAATGTTTCCCTATCTCGTCGATCCGAATACGGGAACCGAGATGTACGAATCCGATGAGATCATCGATCATCTGTACGAGAACTACGGCTCGGGCTCACCGCCGCTCTCGCTGAGGCTCGGTCCGCTCACGAATCTGAGTTCATCGCTCGCCAGCGCGGCACGCGGAACGCTTGGGACGCGTCGTCAGCCTTCCAAGGCTCCCGAACAGCCGCTCGAGCTGTGGAGCTTCGAGGCCTCGCCGTTTTGTCGCATCGCACGCGAGAAGCTCTGCAGCCTGGAGCTTCCGTACCTGCTGCACAATGTGGGCAAGGACAGCCCCAGTCGGGAAGCGTTCGTGGAACGATCGGGAAAAATGCAGGTGCCGTGGCTGCGGGATCCGAACACCGGAACGGAGATGTTCGAGTCGGACGAGATCGTGACGTATCTGGCGGAGACCTACGGGGCCTGAAAGGCCGGGCGGCGACCCGCCTCAGGTCAGGCGGTCGAGCATCATCGTTCCCAGGCCGAGGAATGCCGCAAAGCCGAAGATGTCGGTCAGGGTGGTGACGAAGACGCCGGAGCCAACCGCAGGATCCTGGCCAAGCGCCTTGAGGGTCAAAGGGACCGCCGCACCGAGCACGCCCGCCACCGCCATCGTGGCCATCATCGTCACGAACAAGACGGCGCCCAGGTACGGGCTACCCTGCCACAAGTAGGCGAGCACGCCGCTGATGGCGCCCGTGACGAGGCCGATGACCACGGCGACGCTCACTTCCTTTGTGATCGCTCTCAGGGCGCTCGAGAATTCGAGTTCGCCAAGCGCGATTGCGCGTGTGATGACGGTGAGCGATTGGATGCCGCCATTGCCCCCCATGCCGGCCACCACCGGCATGAAGAATGCCAACGCCACGATCTGTTCGAGGGTCCGTTCGAAGAGCCCGACGACCCAGGCGGCCAGGAAGGTGGCGCCCAGGTTGATGAGCATCCAGGGCAGCCGCTTGCGGATGGCGTGATGGGCTGGGCTGAAGACCCGGTCTTCGTCGGAGAGGCCCGCCATGAGGTACATGTCCTCGGTGGCCTCCTCATTGATCACCTCGATCACGTCGTCGACGGTGATCACTCCGAGAATGCGCTGCTCGTCGTCCACGACCGGAATCGCGAGCAGGTTGTATCGACCGACGAGTTGCGCGACCTCTTCCTGGTCGGCAGTGGCCGGCACCGAAACCGGCTCGGTGACCATCATCTCGGCGCAGCGGCGCTCCGGGCTCGCGGCGACGAGCCTGCGCAGTGGGACGACGCCCAACAGGCGTGATTTATCGTCGATGACATACAGGTAGAGGATCGCCTCGTCGTCGTCGGCGCCGGTGGCGCGGATGCGTTCGATCGCCTCTTCCGCGGTCATGTTCTTGTCGAGGGCGACGAAGCGGGTGGTCATCACCCGGCCAGCACTATCCGGCGGGTAGAGCTCGGCTTTCCTCAGCTCTTCGCGGGCGCCTTCGGGCAAGAGCGAGACGATCGGATCGCGTCGTTCCGGATCGAGCCACTCGACGAATTCGACCATGTCGTCGAGTTCGAGGCGAGAGATGATCTGCGCCAGTCGCTCGTCGCCGAGGGCGTCGAAGACCTGGGGCAGCAGCTCCGGCGGGAGCTCGATCAGGGTGCTGGCCGCTCGGTGCCCCTCGAAGAGAAGGTCGACCACCGTCCGGATTTCCGGCGGCGTCAGGGCCGAGAGCACCGGGCCGCGATCGGCGGGTCGCATCCGGCCCAGCAGACGCTCGGCCCTGACCGTCATGCCGCTCGAGAGCAGCCGACGGAGGATCCTCGTCGTCTCCTGGTGGTTGGTTGCCATGAACCCGGGGCCCCCTGTCTGCAGGGGCCCGGCGGGCACCCCTAGACGGGCAGTCGTCCTGGACGGTGGAAAGAAGGTTGCCGCTCGCGGCACACGCCGATGGATTCCATTCGACCCCCCTTGTATCGAAATTCTCCCGGCTTCGCCCGCTCCCCGGACCTGCCTGCGCACGCAGCGGCAGGCAGGTTCGCCAACTTCCCGTGCAATCGGTGATTTCCCTCACTCAAGTCAGGCGTCCACTGGGCCGAAACCCCAGTGGAGACCCGGGAAATGCTGGAGTTTCGAGGGGGAGGGCCCGATGGCAGCGGACACCACGGATGCACGATACAGCGCAAGGCAAGTTCTCGTTCAGCTCTTGCGCCGGGCTCTAGGGGGCGAATTCGGGAACCCTGGCGCGCCTTCCGACCCCGAGTTTCGGATTCGGGGCGGGGCGGATGAGGAGCTTCTGGTTCGCTCGGTGATGCGCCATCGTCTGGCCGCATTCCTCCATCCTGCCCTCGAATCGGGTCTCCTCGGTGAGGAATTGCCGATCGATTTCGTGGGCCTGTGCCGTCAGGCCTATTTCACCACGCTGCGACGGAATCTGGTGGCCATGGATGTGGGAGAAGCGTTGCTCACATCGCTAGGGCATCGCGGGCTCAGCGCGGAGCCGCGGGGGCCCTGGGCCCTCGTTCGCGGGGGGGACCCGGTGCATCCCGACCCCGGCGAGCGGCCGATCGGCCCGCTCGAGTTGGCCCTCCCCGGCGAACAGGAGCCCGAGTTGAGGGACCTGGCAAGAGGGTTTGGCTTCGAAGCGCGGGACGCGAGCCCATTCATATGGAAAACCCTGGGTCGCATGGAACTGGCCCTCCAGCTCCGCACGGAGGCGCCTGCCACGGAACCCTACGCTCCAATCCTGGACGCGGCCGCCGGGCTCGAACGAAGCCGATTCCGGTGCTGGGTTGGCCTGCTCGACGTGCATCGGCTCGTCGTAACGGGTGGGTTCTCGCCCGCTGCACTCGAGCGGGAGGCGATCCAGGCGGGGCTCAGCCGTGCTGTTGGCAGCTCCATGCGCCTGGCCCGCAGCGTGCTCGCAACTCCGGTTTCGGCGTGTTGGCGGGCGAAGGCCAACCCGGACTTCGGCGGGGGGAGGGTGATCCCTCCCGCCCTCATGCCCTCTACGGCGCTCTCGTAGCTCGTGCTCCGAAAGAAACCCCAAACACGGCCGTAGAGACCCCTGAATCCGGCGTTTCCGATGGCAGCGGATCCGCGGGAGGGCGTACAATCGGCGTATCACGCACGATGCTCCAAGTTGCGTGGGCTGGTGCAGAACGCAGGCTCCGATGCTGGGAGAGGACTCATGAAGCAGCTCATCGAGGCGATCGTCCATTCTCTCGTAGACAAACCTGAAGAGGTCCAGATCAAGGAAGTGATCGGCGACCACGCTCATGTCCTCGAGCTACGGGTCGCAAAGGATGACCTGGGCAAAGTGATCGGGAAGGGCGGTGCTCACGCGTCAGCGATTCGTACGCTGATGGCCGCAGCCAGTGGCAAGGAGAAGAAGCGCTACATCCTCGAGATCATCGAGTACTAGCGCTCCGGCTCCGAGTACGATCTGGTACCTCCCGATTACGAATCGGGTATTGGGGTGAATGAGCCACAGTGGTCCCACCCCTGGGATTCCCGCGTCGGGGCGGGCTTGATCGCCCCAAGTTGCCGCTTGCCGTCGCTCGGCACGAGACTTGCCTAGAAGGTTGTCACACGTCGAAAGCGTGAGCCCGGTCACCCCGGTATCTCACCCCACGGCGAAGGAGACGATGTGTCCGTGACCGCTGAAGAGCAGTATCGAAGAGGCCGTGATCTGCTGGCTGCAGGCCAGTACGCCGAGGCACTCGAGCATTTCCGAAACGCCCACAACCTGGATCAGGCGAACCCCCGCTATCGCTCGTTCTATGGCCTGGGCCTGGCACTGGTGGACCGTCGGTTCGATCGGGCGCTCGAGCTCTGCCGCTCCGCGGCGAAAGAAGAGTTCTTCAATCCGGAGCTCTATCACAACCTCTCGCGGGTTCATCTTGCGTTCGGATTCAAGGCCGAGGCGATCCGCTATCTCCGTCGGGGATTGATGATCGACCCGAGCAACGGGGAGATGCTTGGCGAGCTCCAGAGCCTCGGCATGCGAAGTGCGCCGGTGCTCACCTTCCTGCCAAGGCGCCATCCCATCAACAGGCTCCTGGGACGCGTACGCCGCGTGTGGGTGCGGA
The DNA here is from genome assembly GCA_019312665.1 of Deltaproteobacteria bacterium. Classification (GTDB taxonomy): domain Bacteria; phylum Myxococcota_A; class UBA9160; order UBA9160; family UBA6930. The sequence continues at coordinate 12,336 of JAFDCZ010000031.1, forward strand.
CTGGCGCCGTTCCGATCCAACAGACAGCCTGACCGGCGAAGCCTGGCCTGCGGACTCCGTGATCGAGAAGGTTTGAACGCCAACCCGGGCACGTGACGCGGGTGTCCACTGAACACGCATGCTGGCGGTGTTGCGTGCAAGCGAGCGCAAAGGAGCACTTCGCTCGCCCGCTGAACGCGGCTAGCGCTTGCGCTTGTGACGCGCGCGCTTCAAGAGCTTCTTCTTCTTGTGCTTGCGCATCTTCTTGCGGCGTTTCTTGATGACGCTACCCACGCGGGCTCCTCGAGGTCCAGAAGAGCGCGGATGAATAGGGAGTCCGCGGGCCAGCGTCAACTTTCAGTACGAACAGATCTTTCTCGTGCAGAACGGTGGGGGGTCGTTCGGGGCCTCCGAGTTCACGGCGTTTTCGTCCGAACGCCCGCAGCTTGGACCTCCATCGTATTGATTTTTTTGCGTTTCTCTCTTGACGTCCCTGTTTTCGCACGGTTAGGTTCGATCGCAACTTCGGCGCTACTGGCCGAGGATTGCGACGGAAAAGGGGGTTTCCCCTTCAAGTCGCGGGTTCCTGGCTCCGATAGGGGGCTGGAACCACCAACACCGCGGTGTTCCAGCTTCATAGTGGAGCCTGGCGCACCCACAGGGGGGTGACCCAAGTTATGGCAGCTCGAAAGAAAGCAACTCGCAAGAAGGCGACTCGCAAGAAGGCGACTCGCAAGAAGGCCACGCGGAAGAAGGCCACTCGCAAGAAGGCGACCCGCAAGAAGGCCACGCGCAAGAAGGCGACTCGCAAGAAGGCGACCCGTAAGAAGGCAACGCGCAAGAAGGCGACTCGCAAGAAGGCCACTCGTAAGAAGGCCACGCGCAAGAAGGCGACCCGCCGCAAGAAGGCCACGCGCAAGAAGGCAACCCGCAAGAAGGCCACTCGTAAGAAGGCCACTCGCAAGAAGGCGACTCGCAAGAAAGCGACTCGCAAGAAGGCGACGCGGAAGAAGGCCACGCGCAAGAAGGCGACCCGTCGCAAGAAGGCCACGCGCCGGCGATAGCCGTGCGGTGACCTTGACCGAAGGTCTTGGGACCCCGGCCGGCATCTGCCGGCCGGGGTTTCCTTCTTTGGGGCTGCTGCTAGCCTCCGCCTTCCCTCTCTACCAGGCGCAGCCACCCCCCTGGGGGTGCTTGCTGCCCGCCGCCCGCCGGAGGATCGTCATGGCCCGTATCACGATCGAGGACTGCACAGCCAGGGTCCCGAACCGCTTTCACCTCGTGCAGATGGTCGCGATCCGCGCCAAGCAGTTGAAGAAGGGCGCTCGCAGCCTGGTCCAGTCAGGCGAGAACAAGGAGATCGTGACGGCACTTCGTGAAGTCGCCGCCGGTCACATCTCGCCGGACTACGCGGTCGAGGACGAAGGCGTCGAGGAGTAGCCGGAAGCCGCTGGCCTAGGCCAGCGTAACCGGGACTGAAAAGCCGACGCGTGTTCCGCGGCCCACTTCGCTCGAGAGTTCGATCTCGCCTCCCATGAGGTCGAGAAGCTCGCGTACCAGGGTCAGGCCCAGGCCGGCACCCCGGTAGGCCGAGGACGACGTGTCGTCCACCTGGAAGAACTCTTCGAAGATGAATTCCTGGTCATCGGCGCAGATGCCGATACCCGTGTCCTGGATCGTGCAGTAGAGCCGATCATCGCGGACTTCGGCACCGATCTCGATCCGCCCCTGTTCGATGAATTTGGCGGCGTTGTCGAGCAACAGGAACAAGATCTGGTTCACCTTCGGCAGGTCGGTCCGCAGCTTCGGCAACGGCTCCACGATCTTCTTCTCGATCACCACAGGCTTTGAGCCGAGGGTGTCCTGAACGCTGAAGATGGCTTCTTCGACGACTTCCCGGAAGTTGACGGTCTGCTGAGCGATCGGCAGCTCGCTCTGCTTGAGTCGCCAGAGATCGAGGATGTTCTGAAGCGTGCGCAGGAAGGCCGTGCCTTCGTCGAGCGCGTTCCTCAGGTTGGCCTTGCCGGCCTCGGAGAGGTTTTCGTTCTCTCCCGCCAGCACGGAGATGACGGATTCGATGATGCTGTTGAGCGGAGTGCGCAGCTCGCGCGACATCTTCTCGATGAAATCATTCTTGAGTCGCTGGACGCTCCCGAGCTTTTCCTGGCTCTGCAGCAGCTCGATATCCTGGGCGAACAACGCTTCGGATAGCTTCAGGATCTCGTCGCCGTCTTGACCGATCGCCGGTTCCTTCTGAACGAGGGCGCCTTCGAGTTCATTCACACGCTCGCGAAGCGCGTCGTGGTCGATGCGCAATGCGACGGAACCGGCCAGCTGGGCCGCGTTCTCGGCCATGGCAAGGCTGGGCTCGCGCGGGCAGAGCACGAGCAAGACACCGTGGCAGGGGCCGTCATCGGCCTGCAAGGGAAGCCCGAGTACGCCGCCAGATTGCTGGCCAAGACTCGCCGGGTCGCCTTCACGCACCTGGCGTGTTGCGGTGGACATGACGTCGCGGATCAAGGAACTCAAGGCACCCGAGATCTCGCGGGCCTGCTCCGGAGAGTCGAGGCCCGCTGCAGCACGTAGCCGGGGGCGAGCCTGGGAAGGGCCTCCGACCAGCAAGAGTGCCGCGCCACCGGCCGTCTGCTCTGCTGCTCGTGCGGCTGCCCGCCCGAGGAAAGCAGCCAGTGAGCGGTCGGCGGAGGTCTCCTGCTCGGCCGCAACATCGGGGCCCGGATGCGCATCGTGCACGGCGGCCATCTCTAGAACCTGCCGTCCGATTCGATCTCGAGATCGTCCGGCGGCTTCTCGTCTTCGACGCCGACTTCGTGGTCATGGCCTTCCAGTGACAGCGTCGTCTGGAAGTCGGTCGGGTTCGAGGCTGCTGTCAGTGCGGTCTCGATGTTGATCTTGTTGGCCTTCAGCAAGTCCAGCAGGTGCTGGTCGAAGGTCTGCATCTTCTCCGAGCGGCCGCGGGCGATGAAGTCCGTGAGCTCGGGCGTCTTGGCGGGATCCCGGATGCATTCCTGCATGGACCTCGTCATGCGCAAGACTTCGACTGCCGGAACCCGGCCGTCTTCCTTCTTGTTCACCAGCAGGCGAAGGGACACGATCGCCTTCAGATTGTCCGCCAGGCGCGCCCTCACGTTCAGGTGCTCCTCGGTCGGGAAGAAGGAGACGAGGCGGTTGATGGTGGAGGCCACATCGGACGTGTGAATGGTCGAGAAGACCAGGTGCCCGGTCTCCGCGGCTTTCAGCGAGGTATCCACCGTCTCCAGGTCGCGCATCTCGCCGACCATGATCACATCCGGGTCCTGACGCAGGGCGGCGCGCAGGGCCGCAGGGAAGGACTCGGTATCCGTGCCGATCTCCCGCTGCGTGATGATCGATTTCTCATGGGTGAAGACGAACTCGATCGGATCCTCGATCGTGATGATCTTGGCCTTCCGCTGTCGGTTGACCTCGTTCAACATCGCGGCAAGCGTCGTGGATTTGCCCATGCCGGTCGCGCCGGTGACCAGCACGTAGCCGCGGGTGACCTGGGCGATGTCCTTGAGGACGCCGGGAAGATTGAGCTCTTCGAAGCCCTTGATCTGCAGCGGGATGACGCGCAGGACGATGTTGAAATGGCGGCGCTGCCGGGAGATGTTGACCCGGAAGCGGCCCTCGTCCGGCAGCTCGTAGGCGAGATCCAGCTCGTTGAAATCCATGGCTTCGCCGTGGGGGCCATCCTCCAACAACATGCGGGCGATCGCCTCGGTGTCGCTGGGCTCGAGAACCTTGTAGCGAAGCTCCACCAGGTTTCCGTTGAAGCGATACAACGGGAGGTTCCCCACCTGGAAGTGGATGTCCGAGGCTCCCTTCTCGATACCGAGTCGGAGCAGCCGGTACAGCGTCTCCCGTTCCATCGTGCTTCCTCAGGCCTCTTCTTGGGCCCGTGTAGGACCGTGGGGCATCACCCCGTATCCTTGGGCCCGTGTAGGACCCTGGGGCATCACCCCGTATCGGCGGATTCCCGGGGCGCTTGACCTCGATCGCTGCCTGGGCGGGCCGCTATCCTGGGGGTTCTCATCGGGCTCGGCAGGGCCCAGGAGGATCCATGGCCTCGCCCCCCCGCATCCGTACTTCCAGGCTCCCCCAGCTGGTCTGCTTGCTCGCCTGGCTGCTGGCTGGCCCCGGGCTGGCCGAGGAGGCTCGGCCCCATGTGGCGCTGGATCGGCTCCTGGAGCTCCCAGACGGCCGCACCTACGAGATCGAGAAGAAGGGCGGCAGGACACCCTCCGAGTGGCGCAGACGGTTCACCCGGGTTCGCGAGGCCCTCGAACTGGAGGAGTCGGCCCTGGCAGACTCCGAACGGGAGCTCGAAGAGATCGCCGCCTCCACGGAGCCCTGGCAGATCGCGCCGCCGCTCCCGGGCGCGACGACCGTCGATGCACCCCTCGACTACCGGCTGCGCCAGGAGATCCGCCGCCACCGCAGCGAGATCGAGCGCCTCGAGGGCCGGTTGCAGAACCTCAAAGTCGAAGCCGACCTGGCCGCCGTCCCTCCCGACTGGCGCAGCTGAACCGACTGGCGCAGCTGAATCGACTGGCGCAGCTGAATCGACTGGCGCAGCTGAACGCAACGGAGGGGCGTCCCCGCAGTTGCGTTCAGGTTTCCGGCTCCTCCGGAATGGCGGCGACCCAGCGCGCTGCATACGGGAGCAGGGCAAAGGCGGGCAAGGCGAGGGCTGCGGTCATCGCGAAGAACGTGGCAAAGCCCACCTGCTCAGTGGCCCAGCCCGAGCCCATGCCGAGCAGGCGACCGGCCGTTGCGTAGGCTCCAGTGAGGACGGCGTACTGGACGGCGGCGTACTCGCGTTCGCAGATGCGCATCAGGAAGGCGAGGAAGCCCGAGGCGGCCAGGCCGCCGCAAAAAGCTTCGACCAGCGACGCCGCGTAGATCGCCTCCGGCGGCATCCCGGACCTTGCCGCAACCGCGTAGCCGAGGTTCGACGCGAGCGCGAAGACGCCGAGCCAGAGAAGGGAACGAGAGATTCCGATGCGGCTGACGATCCAGCCCCCCAATGCGGCGCCAGCGACGGTGGCCGCCGTGCCGAGGGTCGTCGAGACCAGCGCGATCTCTTCGTTCGACAGGCCGCGCTCCACCCAGAAGGGCTTCAGCATCGGGGCCATCACCATGTCGCCCACGCGGTAAAGCAGGACGAAACCGAGCACGCCGGCCATCGCACCGCGACTTTGCCAGGTGCGGAAGGCGTGGCGCAGGGGAGGGTGCCCGCCTTCCGGGCCATCGACGCGCGGCGCGAGCCAGGTGGCGAACGCCAGAACCAGGGCGATGGCCCCGCCGGCCAGGTGCGCGGTACGCCAACCGAATGGGCCCGCAAGGAGCAGTGGCAAGGTTCCCGCAAGGATCACGCCGACACGGTAGGTCGTGATGCGCACTGCATTCGCCATGCCTTCGTCGCCGCGGCGCACCAGACCGATCGTGTACGCGTCGATGGCGATGTCCTGGGTGGCGGACGCCGCGCACAACAGGCCGGTTCCCATCCACAGGCTCATCGCGGTCGGCTGCTCGCTGCCGCCGAAGAAAAGAGCGGCGGCCACCAGTGCCATCGAACCGCTGATCCAGGCTCGCCCCTCACCGAAGCGCTGGACGAGCGGGGACCAGAGCGGCTTCGCGGCCCACGCCAGCCCGAGGCCCGAGAGGGCTCCGATCGTCTCCAAAGGAACGCCGACCTGCGCCCAGTACACGGGCAGCAGATCGCTGAAGATTCCCATCGGGAAACCTTCGATCACATAGACGCCCGCCACGATGGCGAGCATGCGCCTGCGCCCCACACCCCCTCCAGGTGGCCGGAGGATACCGGCACGAGGCCTCGACGCTGCAAAAGCGGGCCGCTAGTGTGCGCCACGGCGGGAGGTCCCATGGAAGAAGAGAACGAATCGCGGGGAACGGTGGATCTGGTGAGCGTGCTTTACGTCGTCGGCGGCATTCCGGTGATCGTGGGCTTCATCGTGATCCTGTTTACCCTGGTGAACTACTTCCCCGAGATTCCGGCTTAGTCGGGCTCTCAGCGGCCGGCAGCTTCTCCGCTCCGGCTTAGTCGGGCTCTCACTGGCCGGCAGCTTCTCCACGCATGCGGATAGGCTGCTGCCAAGTTGCAGGCGCAAGGGCCGGCAAGTGTGATCCACATCTCCAAACGGAGTGGGTCCAAAATGCCTCGGTAGCCAAAACTCGTTTGAAAAACGGATAGTTAGGCTCAATCTCCCGAGGCCTCGGGACGATGAAGTGTGGGCAATGCACCCCGCTTCTCTCCGATTGACCCTACTGACCGCGCTGATCGGGCTGACCACGGCCTGTGCGAATGTTCCGGCAGCCCGCGACACCCAGTCCTACGACTACTTTTCTGCCCCCACGACGCGCGACCCCTGGAGCCCCAAGATCGCTGGTTGGCAGGTGCGGGAGCTTCGGCCCGTTCCCGCAGTCGCGGCCGGCCCGCCCGCTCGCGATCTCCGCACCAAGTACCGCCGCTTCCGGAACCAACAGCGAAGGGCTTCCGTCGATTCTCAGCATGTGGCCGCTGGCGTCGCCCGTTGGATCCAGAAGCAGGCCCGCGCTCACTACGTGCCCGACGGTCCGATCGATCACTGGGCAACCCTCGAGGACACGCTCAGGAACAACGGCGACGATTGCGATGGCCTCGAGCTGCTCGTCTATCACGCGCTTCGCGATCTCGGCTTCGGGGACGATCAGGTCTTTCGCGCGATCGTGTATCGCCCGTCGGATGGCCAGCACCATATGGTCACGTTCTGGTTCGACGAGTCGAACGACCCCTGGGTCATCGACCCGACCGGCGCGATGACCCGTGGCATGCCCCGCATGTCCGAGATCGGCGGTTGGGTACCGCTGAAGGTCTTCACTGAGCACGCTGAATGGAGCGTCCGGCCCACCCTGGCCTTCGCCGCGCGCTAGCTCGCTCCCGGGGAACTCCCGCCGTTCTTGCGCGTTTCCCACTGCCGATGCTCGGCGTTGGGATCGATCTGCAGGTAGCGCGATAGCCAGGCGACCCCGAGGTAGAACGGGATCGTGTCCAGCAACGCGACCACCAGCTTGAACACGTAGCCCGAAACGATGAACACCCTGAGCTGCGGCCAGATCGCCTCGGCTTCATCGATCGGCAGCCCGTGGGCCCAGTAGTGGGTGATGGTGATGACACAGACCGTGTCCACCAGTTGGCTCACGAGTGTCGAGCCATTGTTGCGCAGCCAGAGGTGACGGCCCCTGGTCAGGCGCTTCCAGAAGTGGAAGAGGTAGACATCGACCAGCTGGGCTGCGAGGTAGGCGACCATCGAGGCGAGGACGGCCCCCATCGTGAGCTGGCGAATGCGGTAGAAGGCGTAGTCCGGAGCGTCGATCGAGGGCAAGCCCGACGCTTCGAAGGAGGTTTCCGGCGGCAGCACGCCACCGAGCCAGAGGAACAACACCACCCACAGGTTCAGACCGAGCCCCACCCACACCACATGGCTGGCGCGTTTGCGTCCGTAGAGCTCCGAGATGAAATCCGTACACAAGAACGTGATCGGGTAGGGCAGCACGCCGACCGCGAGCGGCAAAGGGATCGTCCAGGGGCCGATCTGGAAGGAGAGATCCAGGAAGCGCGAGACCCCCAGGATGTTCAGCATCGTCATCGAGCCGAGGAACAGGCCGGCGAGGATCAGGTACACGCGCTCCCGCCGCTCGTGAAGCGCGGAATCGACGTAGTCATAAGGGAGGCCATCGCTCATGGGGCGGGAGTGTACCCCGGCATCCCGAGAGGTCCGCTGTTACCCTCGGCCCCCACCAACCGGGGGGGGAACGGTGAGCATCGCCGAGGGAGACCTGCTGCCCATCGTGAAGGAATCGGAGCATCCGTGCTTCGATTGCACGAAGTGCTGCACCTATGTGGCCGTCGAGATCGACGAGCCGACGACGAACAAGGAATACGATTACGTCGTCTGGTACCTCGTGCACCACGGCGTGTCCGTCTTCGTCGACTGGGACAACAGCTGGTTCATCCGCTTCGATTCACGCTGCCAGCACCTCTCGAACGAGGGCCTGTGCGGGATCTACGAGACCCGTCCGATGATCTGCAAGGAATTCGATTGGCGCGAGTGCGAGCAGCACGTGAAGGACGAGGCGCCCGACAAGTGGATCTGGACCGAAGCTGATCCCTTCGTCGAGTGGCTCGAGAGGAAGCGGCCGAAGGCCTACAAGAAGTTCATCGCCTACCTGGCGAAGAAACGCCGCAAGGGTGAAGAGAAGGAACTTCAACGGGTGAAGCCGAAGATCACCGATCTACCGGGCCCGCCCGACGTATCGATGGACCCCGCACCTCCGCTCGGCTAGTCCCGTCCACGGTATGCTCTGGCCATGCCTGAAACCTCTCGACCGATCGATCCCGAGCGCCTCGGCGAAACCGCCAAGCATGTCTTCGGCCTCTTGAACGGTGCCGTGACCTCGGCGCTCGTCTACCTGGGCGACGAACTTGGCCTCTATCGGGGCCTGGCCGAACACGGGCCCACGGATTCCGAGGGCCTTGCCGCCAAACTGGGGCTCTCCGAACGCTGGGTGCGAGAGTGGTTGCACAACCAGGCCGCGGCCCGGCTCGTCGAGCACGAGGACGGTCGCTTCTCGCTCACCCCCGAGGCGGTGGCCGTGCTCGCCGACGAGAACCATCCTGCTTTCGGCGCCGGGATGTTCACCCAGCTCCCCATCCAGCTCGCTGTGGCAGAGCGCCTCAGGGAATCCTTCAAGACCGGCCAAGGCCTCCCCTACGATGCCTTCGGTCCCGACGGCGCGCGCGGTGTCGAGCGCGGCTTTGCACCTTGGGTGAACCACTTCCTGGTGCCGGTCGGCGTGGGAGCGATCCAGGGACTTCGCGAAAGCCTGGAAGCCGGCGTCCAGGTGGCCGATGTGGGTTGCGGGGGCGGCGCCGCGATCCTCAAGCTCGCCGAGGCCTTTCCCAACAGCGAGTTCCACGGCTACGAGATCTCGGAGCATGCGCTGGCGCGGGCCGAAGAGAACCGCAGCAAGGCCGGCGGGAAGAACGTGCAGTTCCACGACGCGCGCACGGATCCGCTCCCCGAAGACGGGCGCTTCGACCTCGTTCTCACCTTCGACTGCCTGCACGACATGGCGCATCCGGAGCGGGTCATCGCGCAGATCCGCAAAGCCATCGCTCGAGACGGTGTCTGGATGATCGCGGACATCAAGGCCCATGCGACCTTCGCGGAGAATGTCGAGCGAAATCCGATGGCCTCGCTGATGTATGGATTCTCGGTGCTAACTTGTATGTCGTCCGCCCTCTCGGAGCCGGATGGTGCAGGCCTCGGAACGCTAGGTTTGCACGCCCGTCGCTGCGAGGAGATGGTCAATGACGCGGGCTTCACCCGCTTCGACCGGCTCGAGATCGACCACCCGGTGAATGCATTCTACGAGGTGCGAGTTTGACCGGCCGCGTCCGCCCCCCAAGCTCGATTCCATTCCAGCGATTCCGTTGAAGGAGCCACGATGCGATTCAATCTCCTCACTCTCAGTTTCGTCCTGATGCTTGGATGTCTTGTGGGGCAAGCCGCCCTCGCTCAGGTACCCCCGCCGCCGGCCGGCGGTGACGCCTTGGTGCAGAAGTACACAGGCCGGGCCTATTCGCCCTACGCCGAGCGTGACTTCCCCGGCATGGTCTACTGGGGCGATACGCACCTCCACACGTCCTTCTCGATGGACGCTGGCGCATTCGGCAACCGGCTGGGGCTCGACGAGGCGTACAAGTTCGCGCGCGGCGAGCAGGTGACGTCTTCGAGCGGGCAACCGGTCCGGCTCTCGCGCCCTCTGGATTTCCTCGTGGTGGCGGATCACTCGGACGGTATGGGCCTGTTCCCGGATCTGATTGCCGGCAAGGAGCACATCGTCAGCGATCCGACCGGCAAGGACTGGTATGACCGCATCCACGCCGGCGAAGGCGTTGGCGTAGCGCTCGAGCTGATCGGCATGTTCTCTCAGGGGAAGATGCCCGAGGCCCTCATCTACAAACCGGACTCAGCGCCTTACCGTTCGGCCTGGGGCGCGACGGTCGCGGCAGCGGAGCGGTTCAACGCGCCGGGCATCTTCACGGCCTTCATCGGGTATGAGTGGACCTCCCTGGTCACGGGCAACAACATGCATCGCGTCGTGGTCTACCGGGACGGCGGCGAGAAGGGCGGCCAGATGGTCCCTTACACCACCTACCCGCCCGAGGGCAGCGCCAACCCGCGGGATCTCTGGGCCTGGCTCGAGCGCTACGAGAAGCAGACCCAGGGCGACGTCCTGGCCATCCCGCATAACGGCAACCTCGCCAACGGCATCATGTTCCCGCTCGAAGCCCAATATGACGGGAAGGTTCTCGACAAAGAGTACGTGACGAAGCGCGCTACCTGGGAGCCTCTCTACGAGATCACCCAGATCAAGGGAGACGGGGAAGCCCATCCGTTCCTCTCGCCCAACGACGAGTTCGCGGATTACGAGAACTGGGACATCGGCAACCTCGATGTTTCCGAGGCCAAGACCAACGACATGTTGGCCGGTGAGTACGGACGCGAGGCACTCAAGCGGGGCCTGACGATCGAGACGAAGCTCGGCACGAACCCCTACCAGTTTGGCCTGATCGGGTCGACCGATAGCCACACGTCCCTGGCGACGACCCAGGAGAACAACTTCTTCGGGAAGCACGCCGGTGCCGAACCGAAGGCCGACCGCATGACCCATCCGTTCATGGAGACGGATCAGGGCACGATCATGGGCTGGCAGCAGGTGGCCTCTGGGCTCGCGGGCGTCTGGGCGACCGAGAACACCCGCGAAGCGCTCTTCGATGCGATGGAGCGCAAGGAGGTCTACGCGACCACGGGCTCGCGGATGATGGTGCGCTTCTTCGGTGGCTGGGAGTACGCGCCCCAGGACGTGAACAGTCGCGAGCCGGTCTTCGCCGGCTACGACAAGGGCGTGCCGATGGGCGGCACGCTGCGCGCGAAGCCCGCAGGAGCGTCGGCACCGACCTTCATGGTGTGGGCGCTTCGCGACCCGATCGGCGCAAACCTGGATCGCGTGCAGATCATCAAGGGCTGGCTCGGCAAGGACGGGGAGACCCACGAGAAGGTCTATGACGTGGTGTGGTCCGGGGACCGCAAGCCTGGCGCAGATGGGAAGCTGCCTCCGGTCGGGAACACGGTCGATGTGAAGACCGCGAACTGGACCAACACGATCGGTGCGTCAGAGCTGGGTACGGTGTGGAGCGATCCGGATTTCGATCCGGCCCAGAAGGCCTTCTACTACTCGCGGGTGCTCGAGATCCCGAAGCCGCGCTGGTCGACCTACGAGGCGTTCCGGCTGGGGGTGCCGATTCCGGAGGGGGCCCCGGTCAGCACCCAGGATCGCGCCTACACATCACCCATCTGGTACGCGCCCGAGGGCTGAAGTCTGCTCGTAGGCGGAAACAGCGGAAAGAACGTCCCCGCCTACTCCGGCTCGATCGGTTCGACCTCGAGCTGGAGATCCTTGGTCTGCTGGGCAGCCCGGTCCTGGGCTCGAGCGCGCTCTTCCCGGATCTCGAGCAGCAGCTCCTTGCGTGTACGCTCTACTTCGTCGCGCTCGGCCGCGATACGGCCGCGCTTGAGGCTCAGCAAGCGTTCCTGCAGGAGCTGGTTGCGAAGGGCCACCAGCTCACGGGGAAGTCGCACGGGCTTCACGCCCTTTGCATGGCCGACCGAGATTTCCGCCGTGGTCTCGCTGCCGTCGCTGGCACGGGCCAACACGCGAATGCGGTTCAGGCCGGTGCGCACCGGTACGAGGGCGCCGTAGCTGCCGTCGGCCTGGATGCGCAGCTCGGTGGCGGCCTCGCCCGTCGTCAGGTTCACGACTTCGATGGCTTCGATGTTCGCGAAGCTGACACTCTCGATGACTTCCTTCAGATCGCCCGGCTCACGCACGGGCGTGAAGTAGCCGCCCGTCCGCGAAGCCATCTCGACTGCGGCAACTGGCCGCTTCAAGGCCTTCGAGCCGATCGCGAAGGAGTGGATGCGGATCTGGGCGCGGGCTGCGGCTTCGGCCGCGCGCAATACGCTGCGGGTGTTGGAGCGGATGTCGCCCGGATCGTACGGGGCAGTGGGTTCGCCATCCGTGAAGAAGAGCACGACTTTTTCGCTCTCCGGGTCGGGTGTCGAGAGGCCGCCGCGAAAGCCCTTGAGCTCGCGGATGGCCTGGCGCAGGCCCGCGCCCATGTTGGTTCCGCCGGACGGCCCGCGTTCCATGACATGCCGGAGTGCCTTCTCGACCCGGGCAAAATCTGTGGTGAGGGCCTCCTCCGTGATGGCGGCTGCCCCCGGGCTTCCGCCAATGACGATCGTCCCGCCTCTTCCGTAAGGGTCGCGGATGTTCTCGCTGTGGCCGGCGAAGGTGATGATGCCGACACGCGTGTTCCGCGGGTCGAGGCCTCGCACGATCTGTTGAGCGGCCGCGATCTCCGCCGCCAGCACCGAATCCCCAGGATCCGTGGAGTTGAGAATTCCCCAGCGATCCTTGCCGAGGATGCCGTTGCCGTTGATGTCGGCCCCGCTGGCTTCCGAAGTCGAGCCCGAGGTATCGAGCACCAGGATCACATCAAAGCGGCGGAATTCGCCGAGCAGCGCCAGGGCGCGTCCAGCGACAAATGCGCCGGTGGCTGAGCCCACGACCGAACCATCCGCCGGTTGTTCGATCTCGAGTCGGATCTCGGTCGAGAGGACGCCCGCACGGCCCAGCAGCGGGCCCTCACCGGGGATCTCGCGCGGGCTGTCGGCCATCGCGAGTTGATCGGAGAGCGGCGCGTCTTCCCCCTTCGTCGCTGGCCCATCATCGAGCGGCGCAAAGGACGTGAGGGGAAGTCCGAGGCCGCCCTCGGCTGGCGCGGCGATGGCGGCGAGCACCCCGGCGATCGGTCCGACACCCAGGCGCAGCGAGTCGCCCTCAGGCCAGAGGGCCTGGAGGATGCCCACCACGCTGCCCTCGGGTTGGCGCAAGACCGGTGCGCCGCCCCAGCCGCGAAGATCTGCAGGAACGTCGAGCTCGACCTCCAGGCGACCCTTCTCGGCTTTTCGCACCGTGCCGTAGACATCGTCCTGGTCGTGGGGGCGCGTGGCCGGCACTCCGAGGATGCGGACGCGCTCACCGATCAGGGTTTCCGCGGCCTCGAGATCCGCTTCGAGGATCCGGATGCCCCTCGGCGAAGCGTCCAACGCGAAGACGAGGTAGTCCTCACCCAGCGTCGCGCCAGCTTCCGAGAAGGGCCGGCCGGGTTTGGCGAACAAGCGAGTGGAGGCGCTGACCAGGGTGCCGCTCTTGCCGAGCACGAACTGCACTTCGCCACCGCGGCCGAGCCTGGCCAGATCGAAGTTATGAGCCGTGGTGACGGCCACGACCTCCTCCTGCGAGGCCCTCAGGAAGAAGGCCGTGCCGCTGCCGGCGGGCGTCGTGAGATGGGGCGTCTTGGGGCGCGCGACGGCCGGAACGGCTGCTCCGGGCCGGGCTCCGAGAAGCGCGAGGCCCAGCATCAACGCCAAACAGGCGGTGGGGCGGGAAGGCATCCAGTCGAGGGTAAGGAAGGGGTCGCCCTGCGCCACGAAGTCTCCCTTCTGCAACGGGCTCGCTGCGGAGCAGACCTTTGATACGTTCGCCCGCCAGGGGGTGTTTCGTGTCGCGTTGGTTGAGAAGAAGCAGAGGCCATGGGCTCGCGCTCGTGCTGTTGGGCTTGTTTCAGGCGCTCTCCAGCACGCTGGCGGCGGAAGGAGCGCCGGAGGCCTTCGACGTGGTCGTGGTCGATGCGGGCCATGGAGGCGACGATGACGGCGCTCAGGGTCGCGGCGGCCTCGTCGAAAAAGTGGTCGTGCTGGACGTGGCGAAGCGCGTCGAGCGGGAACTGAAGAAGGCCGGGCTCCAGGTGGTCATGACCCGCAGAGGAGACCAGTTCGTCCCGCTCGAAGGCCGGACCGAGCTGGCCAACGCCGCGGCGGCAGACCTCTTCATCTCGATCCATGCCAACGCCTCGTCCTACAAAGGGGCCCGGGGCATCGAGACCTTCTTCGCCGCTCCCGAAGCGACGGACCAGGCCGCCCTCGAGCTTGCTCGCGCCGAGAACCTGGCATTCGGCAAAGATGCCCAGCCGCCCGCCGCCGGGGACCCGCTGCTCGCCATTCTGGGCGATATGGCTGCCACCGAGCAGCTGACGCTCTCGCAGGAGTTCGCGCGGATGGCCCAGCACCGGATCGCGACCGCCGAGGTTGCGCGCTCACGGGGTGTGAAGCAGGCCCCCTTCGTGGTGCTGATGGGTGTGCACATGCCGGCCGTGCTCGTAGAGATCGGTTTTCTCACCCACCCGGAAGACGAAGCGGCCTTGCGCGACGACGACGAACGGGAACGGCTGGCGAAAGGCATCGCCGAGGCCGTCGCCGTCTACCGGGAGCGCTACGATGCGCGCCGCGGTGTGGCCCAGGGCTTGGGCAAGACCCACATCCGCTAGGAGACACGCATGGCAAAGCGAATGGACGGACGTGGCGCAGATGAGCTGCGACCGATTCGGCTGATCACGGATTTCACCCAGAACCCGTTGGCCTCGGTACTCTGCGAGTTCGGAGCGACCAAGGTGCTTTGCACCGTGTGCAGCGAAGAGACCGTGCCCCGTTTCCTGAAGGGCGCCAGCAAGGGTTGGGTGACGGCCGAATACTCCCTGCTGCCGGGCTCGACGGATACCCGCAGCCAGCGAGAAGCGGCGAAGGGCAAGCAGGGCGGTCGTACCCTCGAAATCCAACGCCTGATCGGTCGCAGTCTGAGGGCGGTCGTGGACATGAAGGCGCTTGGCGAGCGTACCCTTTGGATCGACTGCGACGTGCTCCAGGCGGATGGAGGAACGCGAACCGCTTCGGTCACAGGCGCCTATACCGCGCTTGCGTTGGCCTGCCACCGCTTGCAGCGCCGGGGTGCGGTCGACAAGAACCCCCTGGTCGATTCGATGGCGGCGGTCTCGGTCGGGTTGGTAGACGGCGCGGTCCTGCTCGATCTCCCCTACGAAGAGGATTCCAGAGCCGAAGTGGACATGAACGTCGTGGCCACGGGTTCCGGCCGCCTGGCCGAGGTGCAGGGCACCGGCGAGGGGACGACCTTCAGCCGAGAGCAGCTCGACAAGCTGGTCGATTCGGCACTTCGGGGGATCGCGGAGCTGACGAAGCTCCAGCAGGAAGCCCTGGAAGCCGCTGGCGTGAAGGATTTCTGAGCCCCGCATGCTGGTTCTCGCCAGCTCGAACCCCGGCAAGTTGCGGGAGTTCGAGGCTTTGCTGGGCGGCGCGGGGCTCGAAATGCGCCTCGCCACCGCTGAAGAGCTCGCCGCTTTGCCGGAGGAGGGCGATGCCTACGAGGCCAACGCCTTGGCGAAAGCCCGCACGGCGGCGGCGGCCTCGGGCCTGCCCGCCCTCGCAGATGATTCGGGCCTCGAAGTGGAGGGCCTGGGTGGCGCCCCGGGCCCGTACTCGGCGCGCTTCGGCGGGCCGGGGCTCCTGGATGCGGAACGCGCGCAGCGGCTGCTCAGCGCGTTGTCCGAGCGACCGGGAGCATCGCGCCTCGCGCGTTTCGTATGCGTGGCCGCCTACGCGCGGCCGGATGGGCAGAGCTGGACGCGGCGCGGCGAATGCCCCGGCCTGATCCTCGAGGCTCCGAAGGGAGAGCGAGGCTTCGGCTACGACCCGATCTTCCAGCCCGAGGGCCACACTGTCAGCATGGCCGAACTCGAACCGGCGCAGAAGCACGCGCTCTCCCACCGCGGCAAAGCCCTGCGTGCGCTCGAAGCGTTGATCGCCTCCTGAAGTCAACGAGCGGGGACGGGGTTTACAATTGACTTATCGGAAGGGGGCGAAGCCCCCTTCCGATAAGTCAATTGTAAACCCCGTCCCCGCTCGTTGACTTTAGAGGAGGAGGGCGGCGCAGCGGTTGGCGACTGCGGCGTCGAGTTCTGCGAGGTCTGCTTCCGGGAGCGGCTCGAAGCGGACGCCGATGCCGACCGGGGCACGCGGTCGGCGCAGGTTGCCCGGCGCGTTGGTATGGACGACCTCGCCGCGGATGCGTGACGTGCCCAGAGGGAGCGGGAGGGAGAACTCGACCGCGCTGCCAGGCTGGACGGGGCGAACCGTCTCCAGGAACGCGCCGTGGCGGGAGAAATTGTAGAGAGCGGCGCGTCGCTCCCGCCCCTCACTCAGGAAGGCAACCGGCGCCTCCCAAGGCACACGCACTTCGCGGCGCGCCTGGCCGGCCTCGCGCGTGGTCAGGAATGCCCGGTTCACCTGGAAACGCAACGTGGCGTCGTCCAGCGGATCGAGGGCTGCGAGCGTGAGGCTCCCGCGAGCCAGCGCCTCCCGGGCGGCCAGCCCGGGTGTCGCGCCAACGGCCAACGGCGTGACGCGACCCTTGCGAATGGCGTCTCCGGCGAACTTCAACGTCGCGGCGATCTCGCCTGCGGAGAGCGCGGTGTTCAGCAGCAGAGCTTGGGGGCCCTGGCCACGGTCGAGCTGGCGGCAAAGCTCGCCTTCTTCTGCGGCCAATGCGATGCAGAAGCCCAGCCGCTTCAGCCGGCCGGCAAGGCCGGTCGCGCTGGGAGCGAGAGGATCTTCCCGCAGGATGACCCGGTCGCCCGCGGAGTCGTTTCGGTTCATGCTCTCCACTCCTCGTAAGGGGAGTGGCCCCGAGCATGGAGACGGTGTCGGGGCAGCAACCGGCAGCTTTGCATCGCAGGGCCGCAACGGCGGGAGCAAGCCCTCGAAAGTCTTCGTGTTCTCGGCGATTCGCCCCACCTGCGCCAGACCTGGCCTCAATCGAGCCAGCGCGCCAGGAGCTCTTCCGGAGTGGGTGTCTGCGGGTCGAAGACGCGCAGACGTCGCTGCAACCCCCGGTTGCGACGGGGCGCCAGACGCAGGCCGCGGTCTCGGAGGAAGCCTGCGAGCTCTCCCTCGAGAGCGGCCAGCAGGTCGTCGCGGCTGAGCCGTTCCGGATCCCGGCCCGCTTCGCGCAGACACAGCCACAAGGCGTAGCGGGGCAGGGCGAGACCGGCGGCAACGGAAAGCTCGGCATGAAGGTGGTCGAAGCCGCGTCGCATATCGAAACGGAAGTAGGCTTGGATCGGGCGGCGTGGCACAGGATGTGCCACGGTTGCGCGATGGGGGTGCGCGGGGGAAGGAGCAGGGAGGTTCGCGCCTGGAGCGTGGCTCTCGCCGGGGTGGTGGGGCGCAGAGGCTGTACCCGTCATCGATGCGCGTTTCCTCTCACCGAAAGACGTGCGCGAGCGCATCGCCCTGGAAATGGGTCGGGTGGTCGATTCGGAGCAGCGCGCCGCCACGACCGCGCTACTCCGATCGTTGGGGTGGATTCCGCCGGAGGGGGACCCCTGGGAGGCCTGGCTCGAGTTGCAGGCGCAATCCGTCGCTGGCTTCTACTCGGTACTCGACAATCGATTGTACGTGGTGGCCCGCGGCGCGCAGGCCGGGCGGGATGTGTTGGCCGACCCGTTCGTAGAAGAAGTACTGGTGCACGAGTTGGCCCACGCATTCCAGGCCGGGAGTTCCCAGCTGCCCGAGTTGGGCCTCGGCCTGCTCGGGTTCGACGACGTCGCGTTCGCTCTCGCCGCGGTACTCGAGGGCGATGCCCTCTTGACCGAGCATCGCGACGCTGAACGAACCCACGGAATCCCGCCGCCGAATGCGGAAGCCTTCGCGCGTCGGTTCGCGATCGACGTG
>JAFDCZ010000392.1 GCA_019312665.1 Deltaproteobacteria bacterium
GTTGGGCATCATGATGGCGACGCCCACGCCGTCGTTCACGCCGAGCGCGCGCAGGCCGTTCGCAGCTCGATTCGTCAGGCGGTTGATTTCCGAGTAGCTGATTACCCGATCCTCGAAGAACAGGAAGGTCTTGTCGCCGATGACCTCAGCCTGATGCTCGAGCACGCCATGGATCGATACCGGAAGCTCTTCGCTCATATCTTCCCAGTCCTTCGGCTCCATGTCCTTGCCCTGCCGCCCGACCGGAGCATGCTATTTCGGAGATCCTTCCAGAATGTGGATCGCGATGGCGGCTTCCCCTGTTCCGATGAATCCGCCGCCGTTTTCCGTCATTGCGAGGCGGGCGCCGGCCACTTGACGCGCGCGCCACTTGACGCGCGCCCGCGTCACCACGCAGCTGGTAGACCATTTCGGCGATCTGGGCGAGTCCTGTCGCGCCGATCGGATGGCCGCGGCACTCCAGGCCACCACTCGGGTTGATGGGCTTCGCGCCTCCCAGCTTGCTGGCGCCTGACTCTGCGAAGCGGCCGCCTTCCCCCTCGGCGCAGAAGCCGAGGTTCTCGGTCATGGCGAGCTCTCCGAAAGCGGTGGCATCGTGAACCTCGGCGGTATCGATATCCCCGGGTCCGACGCCGGCCAGCTCGTAGGCCTTCTCGGAGCAGGTCTTCGCCATGTTGTGGCCGGGCCTGGTGCTTCCGGAGGTGAGTACCGACGCGCGCACCCTGACCGGGCGCGGCTCATCGAGCCGTTGCAGATACTCGCCCGATACGAGCAGCGCGGCGGCTGCGCCGTCGCCCATGGGTGCGCACATTGCGCGCGTCAGCGGGTGGGAGACCAGCCGATCCTCCAGCACCTGCTGCACCGTCATGTCCATTCGGTATTGGGCGTCCGGATTGAGTGAACCGTGGTAGTGGTTCTTGGCCGCGATGATGGCGAGTTGCTCCTGGGTGGAGCCGTAGCGCTCCATGTGGGATCGGGCGGCGATGGAGTAGATATCCATGAAGGGACTGCGCTCACCGCCGCCCTTTCCCTTCGGTAGCTCACCCGCCGCCTCGAGCTCCGCGCGCTTGCGCTCGGCTTCGGCCCGCATTTTCTCGATGATCTTCGTGGTGACTTCCACATCAGTTCCGGCGAGGAAGCTGCTGAAGCCCTTCTTCTTCTGCTCGGGGCTGGCATTCCTGGGGACGAAGGTCTTCTCCGCACCGACGGCGAGGGCGACATCGTAGGCGCCCGCTGCAATACCGAGGTAGGCGCCGTGAAACGCCGATGACCCCCCCGCGCAGGCGTTCTCCACATTCATGATCGGGATCTCGCCGATTCCGATCGGACCGAGCGCCACCTGCCCTCGGATGCAGTGCTGGCCGGTGGACATCCCCCAGCCGGCATTGCTCATCCACGCGGCTTCGATTTCGCTCTGAGCAACCGGGCTGTGTTCTTCAAGGCCTTTGCGGTCAAGTCCTTGATTCCCTCGGAGGGGTACTTGCCGAAGGGAATCATGCCGACGGCAATGATGCAGACGTCTCTCATCTCGTTGCAGCCTCGTTTTCTGGATGGCCCGAGTTGTAAGAATGCAGAATCCGGATCAACCGCGAAAGGACAAGGCTCGAACCTCGCCCGCGATTCAGCCGCCGAGCAGGCGCCGCGCGAGCATCGTCCGCGAGATCACGGTGACCGCCAGCACCCCGATCCACACCGCCGCGGAGATCGGCAGCCAATCGGGAAGCAGCAGGAAGACCATATAGGCGATCCCGGTCTCCCCTCCCTCCGCGAGTCCGGCGCCCAGGCGCAGGCCGCGATCGTCGCGGGCGGGAAGATCGGCCAAAGCCTCCTGCGCGCCGAGGGCGAGCGCGCTGGTGATGCACAGCACGTAGAGGAAGAGCATCGCGATCCACGCGTGGTGCAGCTCTGGGTGGGCGATGTCGAAGGCGACCACCATCACGCTGTAGGCGGCCATGTCCACGACGATGTCGAGGTAGGCGCCGAAGCCCGATTCCCTTCCCGTCGCGCGGGCGTAGATGCCGTCGGTTCCGTCCGCCAGCCGCCCGAGCCACCACACTGCAACAGCGGCCACGGGCCATCCGGCAACTACGCAGGCGGCTGCACCGCACGCAAGGGCGAACCCGAGGATCGTC
>JAFDCZ010000032.1 GCA_019312665.1 Deltaproteobacteria bacterium
CCCCTCCCTCCGAGCCCACGTCCCCCAACGACGAAGCCCCCGCCGCAAGTGGGCGAGGGCCTTCGAGAAACCTGGAGCACGAGACCGGATTCGAACCGGCGACATCCACGTTGGCAACGTGGTGCTCTACCAACTGAGCTACTCGCGCTCGGAGCCGGGTAGATTACCCAGCAGGGAGGGGGCTGTCTAGGCTCGCCCCCGCCTCTCCTTCAGAGCTTTCGGACCTTCTCCATGCCCTCGGTGACGTCTTTCGTGGCGTTACGCGTGTCGTACACGCGGCCCGCCTTGGCGACGACCCGGGAATAGTCCACGGCTTCATGATCGGTGACGATCACCACCAGGTCGGCAGCGCCAAGCTCCTCGTCCGTCAGCTCGACGTTCTTGAGGATCCGGTCTTCCACCACCAGCTCGGGAACGTGAGGGTCGTGGTAGCGGACCACGGCGCCCTTCGTTTCGAGCAGGCGGACGATCTCGAGCGCCGGGGTCTCGCGCATGTCGCTGACGTTCGGCTTGTAGGCCACGCCGAGCAGCAGGACGCGCGCGCCATTCACCGCCAGGCGATCCTCGTTCAGCAGGTCGGCGATCGTATCGGCCACATGCTCGGGCATCTTGCTGTTGATGTCGGTCGCCAACTCGATGAAACGCGCATTGAAATTCAGCGACTTCATCTTCCAGGCCAGGTAGGTGGGATCGACCGGAATGCAGTGGCCGCCCAGGCCAGGGCCCGGCTGGAACTTCATGAAGCCGTAGGGCTTGGTCGCTGCAGCGTCGATCACTTCCCAGACATCGAGGCCCAGGCGATCACACATCAGTGCCACTTCGTTGGCCAGGCCAATGTTGATGGCGCGGAAGGTGTTCTCGAGAAGCTTCACCATCTCGGCGCTCTGGGTCGAGGTAACCGGCACGACATCGTCGAAGATGGTCTGGAAGATCTTCACACCGAGCTCGGTGCAGGCGGGCGTCTCGCCTCCGACGACCTTCGGTACCTCCCGCACGGCGAACTTCTTGTTGGCCGGGTCGATGCGCTCCGGAGCGAAGGCCACCGCGAAATCCGTTCCACATTCGAGCCCGGACTCTTCCAAAAGGGGCACGAACAGATCGTGGGTGGTGCCCGGGTAGGTCGTGCTTCCGAGGATCACGAGCTGGCCAGAGCGCAGGCGCTTCCGGATCTCCTCGACGGCCTTCACGATGTGGCTGACGTCCGGATCCTTGGTCTTGGTCAGCGGCGTGGGCACGGCCACGTTGACCACGTCCTGGGCCGAAAGTGCCGTGAAGTCCGTCGACGCCGAGAGACGGCCGGCCGCCACTTCGCGGGCCACGTCCTCCGCGGGAACATCCTCGATGTAGGTGCCCCCTTCGTTGAGGATTCGCACCTTCTCGCCATCCACGTCGAAACCGGCCACCCGGAAGCCCGCACGGGCGAATTCCAGGGCGAGGGGCAGACCCACGTAACCGAGCCCGACGACCCCGATCCGGGCCTCCCGGCTATCGATGGTTTCAGTCAGGCTCTCGAGACGACTCATGTGGGGGCTCCGGACGGCTGCCCGGCAGCCTCGAGGAAGAAAGGGGGATCAGCGGGAACCGGACGCTTCGGCACCAAAGTAGTCGGCGAAGTACACGTAACCGGACCACAAAGTGAGTGCCGTTGCGAGGGTCAAAAGTGCCAGACCTATGGAATGATTTGGAAGACCCATCATCCCCTCGGGGAAAAGCAATGCTCCGATGGCCACATTCTGCGCCACCATTTTGATTTTTCCAGCCGGGCCCGCGCTGATCACCTGGCCACTGGCCGAGGCGATCCCCCGCAGGCCGGTCACCGCGAGCTCCCTGCCCACGATCACGACCACCAGGACGAGGCCCTCGATCGGGATCCGATCCATGGCCAGCAGCACGATCAATGCGGTCGACGCCGTGATCTTATCGGCCAGCGGGTCGAGCAGCTTGCCGATCTTCGTGATCTGCTGCCCCCAGCGTGCGGCCCATCCATCGACGATATCTCCGACGGCGGCCACGATGAACAGCCAGGCAACGATGCGAGAGCTCGCCGGGTCGGAGAACCACGGAAACGCGACCAGCACCGGCAGCACAGCGAGGCGCACGACCGTGATCGTGTTGGGCACGTTCCAGAAGTATTCGCGATCGGAAGACAGCTCGTGGGACTCCGGGCTCTGGACCCGGTCCGGTGACGGAAGCCGCGCCCTGGTGGAGCCGGGCTGGGCCTCACCGAGAGAAGTCGCCATGGTAACGACGATAATACGAAAGGACCCGCCGAACGTATTCCCGCGTCTCGGCATAGGGCGGGACGCCGCGGAACCGGTCGACCGCCGTCGGGCCGGCGTTGTAAGCCGCCAGGGTGTGCGTCCAGCTGCCGTAGCGATCGTGCAGTCGGGCCAGGTAGCGCACTCCGCCATCGATGTTGTCTTCGGCCTGAAACGGCTGGAGAACGCCCAGCATCTTGGCCGTATCCGGCATCAGCTGCATCAGGCCCATGGCCCCTTTGGGGGAGACGGCCTGCGGGTCGAAGGCGGATTCCGCGTGGATCACCGCTTTCACCAGAGCGGGGGGAATCCCCTGCTCCATGGAATGGGTGCGAATCACGCGGTCGAAGGTTCGCACGGGCCGACGGCTCGTCTTCTTGGGCTTGGGCGCTGCCTGGAAGCTGCCCGGCAGCTCGAAGCTGCGATAGCGAGCATCCGCCGGATCGACGTTCGTGAAGTGGACGACCCCCCGCTCATCGACATACCGATATAGCCCCTGTGCATGGGCAGCGGGGCTGCCAAGACAGAGGACGATCAGGGCGAGGGCGAACGAGGCCAACGCAGCGAATCGCCACGCAACACGATTTTCCCCCGGGGCATTGATCCCCATCCGGTTCGAGAGATAGACTCGCTCCACTGTCTCTCCTATCGGAGCACCCGAGGCCCGTTCTTGAGCCCCCCGGCGAACGGATCCAAACCCAACGATGCTGACGTTCTCGTCCTAGGAAGCGGGATCGCTGGGTTGTTCTATGCCCTGCGTGTGGCCGCGCATGCCCGCGTGGTGCTCGTCACCAAGAAGCAGGCGGCCCAGGCGGCAACGAATTTCGCCCAGGGGGGCATCGCAGCAGTCGTCTCCGGGGATGACACGGTGGAGGACCACATCCGGGACACCCTGGAAGCCGGGGCCGGGCTGTGCCGTGAAGAGATCGTCCGCTTCGTCATCGAGCGCGGCGCGGATGCGATCGCGTCCCTGCTCGAACTCGGCGTGGAGTTCGACCGGGATGCCGAGGGCGGCTTCGCCTTGGGGCGCGAAGGCGGGCACAAGCGGCGCCGGGTGCTCCACCATCGGGACGCGACGGGCCGAGAGATCGAGCGCGCCTTGCTCGCCCGCGCCCGCGCCCACCCGAACATCACGCTGCTCGAAGACTTCATGGCGGTCGATCTGCTCACCTCCCGGCGCGCCGGCCTGCCCGGGCCCAACCGGGCACTCGGTGCCTACGTGCTCGACTCCCACCGGGGCACGGTGCACCGCTTTCGCGCCCGCGCCACCTTCCTGGCCACCGGCGGGGCCGGCAAGGTCTACCTGTATACGAGCAACCCGGACATCGCCTCCGGGGATGGAATCGCCATGGCGTATCGCGCGGGCGCCTCGGTGGCGAACATGGAGTTCATCCAGTTCCACCCGACTTGCCTGTTCCACTCCCAGGCCAAATCCTTCCTGATCAGCGAAGCGGTCCGCGGCGAGGGCGGCGTGCTGCGCAATGCTGCAGGCGAAGCCTTCATGGCGCCGTACCACCCGATGGCCGATCTCGCGCCGCGAGACGTGGTGGCCCGCGCCATCGATACCGAGCTGAAGCGCACCGGCGAGGATTCGGTCTTCCTCGACATCACCCAGCGCGAAGCCGGCTGGCTGCGCGAGCGTTTCCCAACGATCCATCAGCGCTGCCTGGAGCTCGGCATCGATCTCACCCGGGATCCCATTCCGGTCGTCCCCGCCGCGCACTACTGCTGCGGTGGCGTCGTGACCGACATGCGCGGAGAGACCGACGTGGTGAATCTCTTCGCAGCGGGTGAAGTGACCTGCACGGGGCTGCACGGTGCGAACCGGCTTGCCTCCAACTCGCTCCTCGAAGGCGTGGTCTTTGCCGAGGCCGCCGCCACCGAAACCCTCACCCGGCTGCCGGACCTGCCAGCCATCGACGGCCCGATCGCAGCCTGGCACGAGGGCGCAGCCACCGAGAGCTCCGAGGCGGTCGTGATCACCCAGAACTGGGATGAGATCCGCCGCTTCATGTGGAACTACGTCGGCATCGTGCGCACGGACAAGCGTCTGGCGCGGGCACAGCGCCGGATCGTCCTGCTGCGAGACGAGATCACCGAGTACTACTGGAACTTCCGCATCACGCCGCCGCTCCTGGAGCTGCGAAACCTCGCCACGGTGGCGCGGCTCGTCATTTCCTGCGCCAGCCAACGCAAAGAAAGCCGCGGCCTTCACTACACCCTCGACCATCCTGGCCGCGGCGACGACGAACTGGCTGAAGACACGCTGATCCGTCACCCGGACGCCCTCTAGTCTCGAAACTCAACAGCGGGGACGCTGTTGAGTTTCAGTTCTGCGGGATCAGTACGCCCAGATCGACCAGGGCGTTGACGGCTCCCAGGATCTCGGCGTCGGGCTCGGGGATGACGTCGATCAATCGGCGCAGGGTGAAGCCCGCTTCGGCCAGGTCGAGTACGGCCTGCTCGATCTTCGAGCCGTTTGACTCGGGGCTACCGGCGCTCCAATCCACCGCGAAGGTCGTCGTCAATTCCACGGTGACACCATCGATCCGTGCACGCTCGTCCATCTGGCGAACGGCATCCAGGATCGCCGCTTCCAGGGATTGGGGTCCGTCCTCTTCGTCCAGGGTGTCGACGTTGGAGAAGAACTCGAAGCGGCCGTCTTCCCAGGCAAGCAAGCGCGAGAGCGCCTTGGTACCGCGAAGGGCACCCAGACGGGCGTAGCGCAGCAGCCCGCCCTCGAAGGCGACGACGCCCTCCTCTTCCCCGTGGGTCGCGATCAAGGTCCCTTTGGGCGAGGTATTGCCGAGCATCTGGACGAGGTTTGGCATGCCCAGCTCTTCGATCTGGCCGCTGATGCCCGCCTCCTGGCGCTCGGCCGCATTGGCGCGAACGTCTTCCACGAAATCTGCGATGAGGTCGGCCTCGCTTTCGCTGGATTCGAATTTCACGCCGACGGCCGCGACCGTTCCATCCGCCTCCACGTGTCTCGACACCCGGCCCGTCACCTCGATGTGGTCGCCGGAATTCGGACTTTGAAGGCGCAGCTTGACCTGCTTGCCGAGAGGGATTTCACTGGCGTCCGCGGAGATCAGCACGCCGCTTTCGCTGAGATCGCGGGTCAGCCCGTCGACATGGAAATCGCTGGTCGCCAGCCGTGCGGGAACGGAAGCGCGAGAACGGGGACCCTTGCGGCGCTCGTCCTCCTCCGGAACGACGAGGTCTTCGTCGCGCAACTCGCCGTCCGTATCTTTCAACACCTGCTCGAGCTCACCCGGGTCGATCTCGAGATCATCGGTTTCGTTGAGCGAATCGAACTCGGGATGGGTGTACTCCGCTTCGACCTCGAGTTCGAACTGCGGCTCCGGCTCGGCCTGACGACTCGGAGAGACCTCGGGGGCAACGAGATCTTCGGAAGGCTCCGCCGTCTCGAAGAGCGAGGGCTCTTCCTGCTGGTCGGACGATCCCGCCAGGTGCTCGCTCAGCCGAGCGCGTAGCTCCGACGCATCCTCCATGAACTGCACGGCCACGGCGCCAGGCAGCTGGTGAACGACCTCCGCCTCCAGCACGAACGTCTGTCCGCTGAAGACGAGGGAAAGCTCTACCTCGACCTGTTCACGCAATTCGAGGGCATGCTCCGTATGGACGAACGCCCCCCCGGCGCTCATGTTGCGCTCGTATTCCTCACGGAACCCTTCGAGTTCCTCGAAGACGAGACGGAGCCTTTGGGTCATCGGAGCGGCACACCTCGGCGGCACCCGATCGCGATTCGCAGCCGGGCGGCGTCTCGGGCTGTATCGGCGGGACGAGTACCCCGCATGACCGATCCAACCCGTTTTCCCCGTGGGGGTGGGCCGACTCAGGCCTGTTCGACGAGTGCCCGAAAGAGTCGCGCCTGAACGGATTCGAGCTCGAGTTCCGGATGCCACTGGACGGCCTGCAGCCAGGCTGCGCCGTCGAGCACCAACGCTTCCACGGTGCCATCCGTCGCGTAGGCTGCGGGCCTGAGGCCTTCGCCGAGGCGGCGAACGGCTTGATGGTGCCAGGAGGCGACCCCGGGCAAGGCTTCGCAACCGAACAACGTGGCGAGCGCCGTTCCGGCCTCCAGCTGGACAGGATGATCCGTGGGCTCGGTCTGGCTCTTGCGATGGGCGACCTCCTCGCCAACCTCGTCCGGGAGGTGCGAGTGGATGTCACCGCCGAGCGCAACGTTCAACACCTGCAAACCGCGGCAGATCGCGAGGGTCGGAAGCGAACGGGCCAGCGCGGATCGGACCAGCGCCAGCTCGAAACGATCGCGCTCCTCACACATCGAGTACATGTGGCCATGAGCGGTCGTTCCAAGGGTATCCGGATGAAGATCCCCGCCGCCGGTCATCACAAGCCCATCCAAGCGGTCGAGAAGCGATGCCGGTGCAGGGGCACCCGGAACCAGGAGCACCGGTTCACCGCCCGCCCGGCGGATGCCTTCGACGTAGGCATCCGGCAAGGTGAACCGAGAGCGACCGTCCCGCTCGCGGTGGTAGGTGGTGACCCCGATCCAGGGAGAGCCCGAGGCGGGCCTCGCCGGCCCGTCGCCTGCTGCTCCGGCCACCTGGGTCAGATCCGCTCGAAGTACCGCGCCCGCTCCCAATCGGTGACGCTGCCGCGAAAGCTGGCCGCCTCGGTACGCGCAAAATGGAGCAGGTGATCGACGACGTCGTCGCCGAAGCTCGCCCGTGCGAACGAACTCCCGTCGAGAAGCTCGATGGACTCCTCCAGGCTCGCCGGAATATGCGGAAGATCCTCGGCGTCGTAGACATTGCCCTCGAACACCGGCCCCGGATCCAGCCCTCTTTCGATCCCATCGAGGCCCGCCGCCAACAAGGCGGCGTAGACCAGGTAGGGATTCGCGTCCGCACCGGGGATTCGGCATTCGACCCGCAGGCTCGAGCCCTTCCCCACCAGGCGGAACCCAGCCGTGCGGTTGTCCCAACTCCACGCGATGCCCGTCGGGGCGAAGGTTCCGGGCTGGAAGCGCTTGTAGCTGTTTACCGTCGGTGCGAGGAACCAGGCCAGCTCACGCGTGTGGGCCATCAGCCCACCGAGGAAAGCGCGAAAGACCGGCGAGCAGGTCGCGGGAGTGCCTACCAGCGGCTCGTCCCCGACGAAGCTGGACTCCCCTTCCGGGCTCCACAAGCTGGTATGCACGTGGAAGCTGCTCCCCGCCAGGCCCGAATCCCACTTGGCCATGAAGGTGAGCGATTTGCCCGCACGATGGGCGATCTCCTTGGCCGCCTGCTTGTAGATGACGTGACGATCCGCCATCTCCAGAGCCTCCGCATAACGAAGGTTGATCTCGTGCTGCCCCGGGCCCCACTCGCCCTTGCTGAACTCGACCGGCACGGCGGAGGCATGGACTTCGCGGCGAATGGCGCCGATCACGTCCTCGGCCATCGTGCCCGAGAGCAGGTGATAGTCCTCGACGTAGTCCTGGCTCTTGTCGATCTCTCGGTAGCCCTTGCTGCGGGCCGAGCGATAACCCTCGTCGAAGAGGAAGAATTCGAGTTCGCTGGCCATCATCGAGACGAAGCCCATCTCCGCGGCGCGCTCCAGCTGACGCTTCAAGATGCTTCTCGGCGCGACGGAAACCGGCCCACCTTCCGGAGCCTCCGCGTCACACAGCACGAAAGCGGTCCGATCGAGCCAGGCGGCGCGGCGCAGGCTGCCGAGATCGGGCACGGCATGGAGATCGCCATAGCCCTTCTCCCAGCTGGTGTATGCATAGCCAGGAGTCGGGTCCATCTCCATATCGCAGGCCAGGAGATAATCGCAGACGTGCATGCCGCCCTGCAGCACTTCCTCCAGGAAGAACTCCCCGAGGATCCGCTTGCCGATCAGCCGGCTGTAGAGATCGGGAACCGCAGTCACCACCGTTTCGATGGCTCCGGACTCGATCTCGCTGCGTAGTTCATCCAGACCGAGACGCCCGATTTCCTTCACTCCGGCGCCTCGTCGCGGCTGCTCTCGCCGACCGGCTTGAAGAGCGAGAGTTGGGGTGCGTCGTCGCCCCGCTGGATCGGCACCGGATACTCATCGGAGAAGCAGGCGTCGCAATGGTCGTGCTTCAAGTGCTCGGAGAGTTTTCGCAGGCCCTCGACCGAGACGTAGCCCAGGCTATCGGCCCCGATGGCTTCGCAGATTTCGTCGACGCTGCGCCCCGCGGCCATCAACTCGCTGCGGGTGGGCATGTCGATGCCGTAGAAGCAGGGCGCGATGGTCGGTGGCGCCGAGATGCGCACGTGCACCTCGCGAGCGCCGTTGTTGCGCAGCAGCGTCGACATCTTGTTGAGGGTCGTGCCACGCACGATCGAATCATCGACCAGCGCCACGCGCTTGCCCTTCAGCAGCTCCCGGATCGGGTTGTGCTTGATCTTGACACCGAAGTTCCGGATCGATTGGGCCGGCTCGATGAAGGTCCGGCCGACGAAGTGGTTGCGGATGATGGCGGTCTCGTACGGGATCCCTGCTTCCTCGGCGAAGCCCAACGCGGCGACGCTACCGGAATCGAGAAGCGGCACGACCATATCCGCCTGAACCGGATGTTCCCGTGCCAGCGCCCGCCCGAGTTCCTTGCGATAGGCGTAGACGTTGCTGCCGGGAAGGTTCGAATCCGGCCTGGCGAAATAGATGTACTCGAAGATGCAGAACGCTCCCCGGGCAGGCTTCGGAAATGGGCGCATCGTGCGCAGGCGCCCCCGTCGAATCACGACCACCTCGCCCGGATCCACGTGACGCTCGACAGTCGCACCGATCAGGTCCAGGGCACAGGTCTCGCTGGCCACGACCCAGGCGCCGTCCAGGCGACCCAGCACGAGCGGGCGGAAGCCATGGGGATCGCGCACCGCAATCAGTGCATCATGCGTAAGCATCACCAGGCTGAAGGCACCCTTCACCCGCGAAAGCGCATCGATCAGCCGCTCTTCCAGCGACGTCTCCCGGGAGCGAGCGAGCAGATGAACGATTACCTCGCTATCCGCCGTCGTGCTGAAGATGGCGCCACGGCCCTCGAGCTCGCGGCGTACGGCGCCCGCATTCACGAGATTGCCGTTGTGTGCAATCGCAACGGGGCCGCCATCGGTATTGGCGCAGAATGGCTGGGCGTTGCGCAGCAAGCTCTCGCCGGTCGTCGAGTAGCGCACGTGCCCGATCGCATGCCGCCCGGGCAACCTAGCCAGCACCTTTTCACTGAAGACGTCAGAGACCAGCCCCATCGCGCGGTGGACGAATTGCTCCCCGCCCTGGGAGGTACAGATTCCGGCGCTCTCCTGGCCTCGATGCTGGAGCGCATACAGCCCCAGATAGGTGATGTTGGCCGCCTCGGCGTGTCCATGAATGCCGAACACTCCGCATTCATCCCGGGGTCGTTCGGAAGCGTGATCCTGGAGCAGGCGGGAGAGGGACGCGTCGGGGGGACGGCACGACATGGGGTGGGACGCCTCGCAGATCAGCCCGGCAGGGACTGGGTGATGAAGGTGTAGGCGAGAAGCAGATAGTACATCACGGGGATGGCCAACAGGTTCGAATCGATCCGGTCGAGGACGCCGCCGGTTCCGGGCAGGATGCCGCCGCTGTCCTTGACCTGCGCATCGCGCTTGAGAAGCGATTCGACCAGATCGCCGAGGATTCCGACCACGTTGAGCACGACCGCGAGGATCGCGCAGGCCAGGAACCCGAGATCGTCCGAGAGCTCGGGCCAGAACGTATCGAACAGGACCTTGTTGAAGAGGGCCACGATCATCCCGGCCGCCATCGCACCGAGCGCACCCTCGACCGTCTTGTTGGGGCTGACGAAGGGGGCGAGCTTGCGCTTGCCGTAGGCTCCGCCGACGAAGTAAGCACCCACGTCTCCGCCGATCACTACGGAGATCGTGAAGAACAGGTAAAAGGCGCCGGCCTCGGGATGGATCCCTGCCGCCGCGTCTGGCCCGAAGCGCTGGGCCACCTGGGCTTCGAAACTGCGCAACACGACCGCGTGGGAGAGCAGCCAGCCCACATAGAAGACCCCGAAGAAGGTGCCCGAAATGCTGGCCAGGGATTCGGCGATCCGGGCTTTGCCGAGCTGCGCCACCATCACACCGAGCAGCACGGCCGAGAGCACCAACGTGGCCAGGTACTCACTACCGAGATAGGCGATCACCGGAAGCGCGGCCGCTGCCGTCATGCCGAAGGTCCGCAGGGGCTCTGCCCCCTTGGCCTCGATCATGTCGTAGAACTCGCTCACCCCGAACATGGTGATCACGAGAACCGTGCCGAGCACCCAGGGGCCAGGCTGGAAGATCACGAAGATGATCGGCGGGATCAGCAGTGCAGCCGTGATCAACCGCAGGGTGAGATTCGAGCGAGGCTTTCTGCCGTTGGATTTCCCGGAAACCGAATCGCTTTCCGGAACCTTCGAATCCTCGTCCTGCGTCGCTTCGCTCATCTCACTCCCGTCCGGTGGAGCCGAAGCCCCCGGCACCACGTGCGGTTCCGTCCAGACTCTCGCCCGGCTTCACCGGCTCGAGGAGGGCCTGAACGACCGGGGCGATGACGAGCTGCGCGATGCGATCGCCGCGCTGCACGACGAAGGGCTCTTCCCCTCCGTTCCAGAGCAGCACCTGCAGCTCCCCCCGATAGTCCGAGTCTATCGTACCCGGAGCGTTCGGGAGCGTGAGGCCGTGGCGCAACGCCAGGCCACTGCGTGGGCGCACCTGGCCCTCATAACCAGCGGGGATGGCCAGGCGAAGGCCGGTCGGAATGGCCGCACGCCCGCCGGAGGCGATGCACACATCCTCCCGAACGGCGGCGCGCAGGTCGATTCCCGCCGAACCCGCGGTGGCATAAGCCGGCAGGGGAAGGTCGTCGCATCCATCGAGCCGTTCGACCCGGACGACGACCTCCCCTGCCGTCATGCTCTAGGAACCAGGCGTGCCTTCGGCGATCGCTCCGATCAGCGCTTCCTTGCGCGAGAGTCGGATGCGACCGGTCGGGTCGATGTCGATGCATTTGACCAGCACCTCATCGCCCTCGGCCAGCACGTCGGTCACCGAATCGACCCGGCCTTCGGCCAGGTGGCTGATGTGCACCAGCCCGTCGGTGCCCGGGAAGATCTCGACGAAGGCGCCGAAATCGGCGATGCGCTTGACCTTGCCCGTATAGAGCTTGTCGATCTCGGCTTCCTGGGTGAGCTCCTCGACCATCGCCTGGGCGCGTTCGAGGGAGGCCAGGTCCGGCGCAAAGACCGAAACCGAGCCGCTGTCGTCCACCTCGACATTCGATCCGCTCATCTCCTGGATGCCGCGGATCACCCGGCCTCCCGGTCCGATGATGTCGCGGATACGATCCGGCTTGATCTGGATCACCTCCATCCGCGGCGCCCAATCGGAGAGCACCTGTCGATGACCGAAGCCCGGCAGATCTTCCTTGGTATCGCGCTCCATCGTCTCGAGGATGTGGAGCCTGCCCTCCCGAGCCTGGGCCAGCGCCTCTTCCATGACCGTCCAGTCGACACTCTTGATCTTGATGTCCATCTGGAGCGCGGTGATGCCGGCCGGGGTGCCTGCGACCTTGAAGTCCATGTCACCCAGATGATCCTCGTCGCCGAGGATGTCGGAGAGCACGGCGTGCTTGTCGCCGGACACGATCAGGCCCATGGCAATACCCGCCACCGGCGCCTTCAGCGGTACGCCCGCATCCATCAGCGCCAGGGTGCCACCGCAGATCGTGGCCATCGAAGACGAACCATTCGATTCGAGCACCTCGGAAACGACCCGCACCGTGTAGGGGAAGTCGTCCTCGGAAGGCATCACGGCCGAAAGGGCCCGCTCAGCCAGGTTGCCGTGGCCGATATCCCGGCGCGACGGCCCGCGCAGGAAGCGCGCCTCCCCGACCGAGAAGGGCGGGAAGTTGTAGTGCAGCATGAAGCGCTTGTCCGTGCGGCCTTGAAGCGAGTCGACTGTCTGGGCGTCCCGGCCACTTCCGAGCGTGGTGTACACCAGCGCCTGGGTCTCTCCCCGCGTGAACATCGCGACACCGTGAGCCCGCGGCAGGGGCCGCACCTCACTGAAGATCTGCCGCACGTCCGCCGGCGCCCGTCCATCGATGCGCACGCCGTCGTCGAGCAGTCGCTCGCGCATCAGGTCGGAACGCAGATCGTGGAGCAGATCCTTGCTCTTGCCCGTCAGCGATCGGAGGCCCGCCTGGCGCTCCTCCACCGCGTCGAGGGTGTCGAGGCTGACCTTTTCCTCGCGATACTCGGTGGTGATCTCGTTCATCACCCCCTTCTCGACATCGCTGATCGCGTCGTAGCGCTCCTTCTTGGTCTGGATGCGCACGGCCTCGCGGAGCTTGGGCTCCGCCAGCTTGCGGATGCGATCGCCGAGCGCCGTGTCCGCTTCGGGAAGCACGACCTCGCGCTTCGGCTTGCCAGCCATCTCCCGGAGCTCGTCCTGGGCCTTCAGCAGCGGCTGGAGGTTCTCATGACCGAACTGCAGGGCCTCCAGGATCTCGGCCTCGGTGGCCTCCTTGGCGCCGCCTTCGACCATGACCAGCGCTTTTTCGGAGCCGGCCACGACCAGGTCGAGCGCGCTGTCCTGCAGCTGCTCGTGGGTCGGGTTGATGTTGAGCTGCCCGTCCTGCTTCCCGATACGCAGCGCCGCGATCGGGCCCTGGAAGGGAAGATCGGAAATCATCAGTGACGTCGAGGCACCGATGAACGCCGGCAGGTCGGGCGGGTTGTCGTTGTCGACCGCCAGCACCGTGGCGACGACATGAACCTCGTCCACGTAGCCCGTCGGCCAGAGCGGCCGGATCGAGCGATCGATGAAGCGGCAGACCAGGATCTCACGATCCGAGAGCCGCGCTTCGCGCTTGAAGAAGCCGCCGGGAATCTTTCCCGCGGCGGAAGTCTTCTCGACGAAATCGACCGTGAGCGGGAAGAAACTCTGTCCCGGGCGCGGATCTCCGTGAGAAGCGGTGACGAGGACAACCGTGCCCCCGTAGGTGACGAGCGTGGCCCCTGCGGCCTGCTTCGCCATGCGGCCGGTCTCCAGCGTAAGCGGGCGACCTCCGATATCGAGCGTCACGCTCGACGGTTCGAACCAATATCCTGACATAACATACGTCTCCACCCGGCCACCCGTCTGGGTCGGACCGGGATTCTCATGGAGGCGGCGGGGGATGCCAGGCTCGCGTCGAAATGCGGAATCGGGGATGGGCGGAGGGGATTCGTTCCGTGCATCCCGGATTCGCACACTCCGGCTCTTGCCTGGCCCAGACCACAAAGGTGGGCCGCCTCGTTCTTGTGACCCGCCCGTCTCTCGGGCGGAATGCCGCTCTCTCTTTCTAGCGGCGCAGACCCAGACGCGAAATCAGGGTCCGATAGCGCTCGGGGGCGATGCCCCGAAGATAATCGAGCATCCGGCGCCGTTGGCTCACGAGCTTGAGCAGCCCGCGCCGGGAATGATGATCCTTCTTATGGGTTTGGAAGTGCTCGGTGAGCTCGGTGATACGTTCGCTCAACAGAGCGACCTGCACTTCGGGTGAGCCCGTATCCGAATCATGGGTCCGGTACTCACCAAGGATTTCCAGTTTTCGCTGGGCGATCAAATTCGTGTCTTCCTAACGGCGTGAATGGGTCGAAGGTTTATCAGAGCGGCATCAGGGCAGCAAGGAACGCCCTGAGATCGAAGAATGGCAGGGGATGCCCCGCGGGTAGATCAGCTTCCCTCGAGCAGGCGAAGCGGGTGTAGCCAGCGATCTGGCCGCAGCTCCATCACGGCCAACAGCTCGCCGCTGGGGAGAAGGGCTGCGAGCTGATCTCCAGGCCGGGGCGGAGGGCCGGTCTCGAAGTCTCCCGTCGCCTCTGCTGCCGGAATGGCGGCTCCATGTCCGACTTTTCGGGCCTGGACTGCGGTGAGACGCACCCGGGGAAGCTCGAGCGCCACGTCGGGCGGGATGAGAGCGGCCTCGAGCTCTCCGGCATCGGCCAGCTCCGCCCAGGCCTCCGGAGTACGCGCCTGCTCGAGCGTGAAGGGGCCACTGCGGGTGCGCTGCAGCCCCGAGAGATGGGCTCCACAGCCGAGATTCTCGCCCAGATCGGCCGCCAGGGTCCTCACGTAGGTCCCCGGCGAGCAATGGACGTCGATGCTGACGTCGGGCGGTGCGTATTCCGGCATCGAGATCTCGTGGATCGTCACCGGGCGCAGCTCCCGCTCGACTTCTTCACCCTTGCGGGCGAGGCGGTAGAGAGGCACGCCGTCCTTCTTGACCGAGCTGTACATCGGAGGCAGCTGCTGGATTTCGCCCACGAAGGATTCGAGGGCCTCCTTGACGGCCGGCTCGTCGGGCAACGGCCCCTGGTGCTCGTGGGTCACCTTGCCTTCGGCATCGAAGGTATCGGTGGACACACCCAGCCGAATGGTTCCCACGTAGGCCTTCTGGCCAGCTGCCAGGAACGGCACGAGCTTGGTAGCGCCTCGAATCGCCAGGGGCAGGACACCGGTGGCCAAGGGGTCGAGGGTGCCCAGGTGGCCGACCTTGCGGATGCCGAACCAGCGGCGGGCCTCGTCCACGACATCGTGAGATGTCATGCCGACGGGCTTGTCCACCACCAGGAATCCCATCGGCCCCGGCGGGTCGGGCCGCCTGCGCCGCCTATTCCTCCCCATGGGAGACCTCCGCGAGCAGCCCGAGGGTACGCGCCCCGAGCGCGAGGGAATCGTCGTGATGGAAGCGCAGCTCCGGCACGCGCTTGATCGGCAGGTTCTGGGCGAGGCGTCGGCGCAGGAAGCCGGAGGCGCTCTCCAGCCCCTCCTGGGTGGCCAACACGGTCTCCGGGTCGCCCTCGCCTTTGTCGCCATTCGCAGCCATGCAGCTCCAATCGATCCGTGCGTTGCGAAAGTCCGGCGAGAGATCGACACGGGTGATCGTCACCAGCTCGATGCGCGGGTCGGTGATCTCCTCGTGCAGGAGCCGCGCAAGTTCGCCGCGGATCTCCTCGCTCACTCTTTCGGTTCGACGCGTCACAGAATCTCGATCTCCTGAGAGATCACCTCGGCCAGGTGAAGGTCCTCGATGAAATCGACGGCCTTCTCGAGGCGCTGACGGGCGACCTGCCCTTCATTCGCAGCTGTGGTCAAGCCGATCACAGCGATCTGCCAGGTGTCCTGGCCGCCAACCTCGGCGACGGACACGTTGAAACGGTTGCGCACCCTCTGCAGAATCGATTTAACGACTCCGCGCTTCTGTTTGAGCGACTGGGACCCGTGGACGTGAATCTCCACCCGGGCCGCTGCAACGAACATGGGCCCGAGCGAGCGCCGCCCGCTTGATTCGCGAGCAGGCTAGAGCTCGGCGGCGTGTTCTTCGAGCTCGTAGGCCTCGATCACATCGCCGATCTTGACGTCGTTGAAGCCCTCGATTCCGATGCCGCATTCAAAGCCGGTCTGCACCTCGCGCGCATCATCCTTGAAGCGCTTGAGCGAGGCGAATTTGCCCTCGAAGACGAGGACGCCATCGCGCACCAACCGGCAATTGGCATTGCGCCGCATCAGCCCATCCGTGATGTACGAGCCAGCGATCGTGCCGACCTTCGGAATCGTGAAGGTCTCCCGCACCTCGGCCTGGCCGAGCACCTTCTCCTTGATCATCGGCGGGAGCAAGCCGGCCATGGCGGCTTTGATCTCGTCCACGACCTCGTAGATGATCTTGTAGATCCGCACGTCGACGCCGGAACTCTCGGCAGCCTTGCGCGCCTTCACATCAGGGCGGACGTGGAAGCCAACGATGATCGCACCGCTCGCCTCCGCCAGCTGCACATCCTTCTCGGTAATCCCACCGACGGAGGCATGAAGCACGTTCAGCTTCACCTTGTCCGTCGGAAGCTTCATCAGGGACTCGCGAATCGCCTCGGCCGAACCCTGGGTATCGGCCTTGATGATCGTCGGGAGTTCCTGCGGCCCACCGCCCTCGGCTTGGGCGAAGAGATCTTCCAGATTGACCCGGGGCCGCTTCGGGGGGCCGGCTCGCTTGCGCGCCTGGTCTTCCCGATGGGACACGATCTCCTTGGCCACCCGCTCGTTCTCGACCACGTGGCCGACGTCTCCCGCGTTGGGGACGCCCGAAAGACCGACGACCTGAACCGGCGTGGACGGCGGCGCTTCCTTCAGCACCTCGCCCTTGTCGTTCATCATCGTCCGAACCTTGCCGAAGTGGGTACCGACCACGAGCACGTCGCCGCGCTTGAGCGTGCCTTCCTGGATCAGCAGGGTCGCCACCGGGCCGCGGCCCTTGTCGAGCTCAGATTCGAGCACCACGCCCTTGGCGCGCACCGTCGGATCCGCCTTCGGATCGATCAGCTCGGTCTGGAGCAGCACGGCCTCGAGCAACTTGTCGAGGTTCGTCTTCTTCGTTGCCGAGATGTCGATCGCGAGCACCTCGCCGCCAAAATCTTCGACGACGACGTTATGCTCCATCAATCGCTGGCGAGCCACCTGCGGGTTCGCGTCCGGCAGGTCGCATTTGTTCACCGCGACCACGATCGGTACGCCTGCTGCGTGCGAGTGGTCGATGGCCTCGATCGTCTGGGGCATGATGCCTTCGCCCGCAGCGATGACGAGGATCACCAGGTCGGTCGCCTGCGCTCCGCGAGCACGCATGGCCGTGAACGCCGCGTGGCCAGGCGTATCGATGAAGGTCATGGTGCCCTCGGGCAGGGTCACCTGATAGGCACCAATGTGCTGGGTGATGCCACCGGCCTCGCCCGAAACCACATCGGTCTGGCGCAGCGCATCGAGCAGGGAGGTCTTCCCGTGGTCCACGTGGCCCATCACGGTCACCACCACGGGACGCGGCTGGAGGCTCCCCTCCGTGCTCTCGGATTTGGCGTCCAGGAAATCCTGCTCCTGGAAACCGACATCCTGGACCTCGAAGCCGAACTCCTTGGCTACCTGCTCGGCGGTCGCAACATCGACGGTCTGGTTGACCGCCACCATGGTTCCAAGCGCCATCAGCTTGCCCTGAACCTGGGCGGCCTTGGCTCCGAGCTGCTTGGCGAGTTCGCCCACACTGATATCACCCGGGACGCGAACCACTTTGGCCTCCTGCTTCGCCTGGGCCACCTTCGGCTTCACCGAGGGCGCATCCCGCCTTCGGCGACGCGGGTTCGAGATGACGCGCAAATCCGCCGCTACGTGGCGGCCGGTCGTTCGGCTCGTCACCTGACGGGCAATCTGCTCCTGCTCACGGAGGTTCACCACCTCCTTGGCCTGCTTGCGCTGGCGAGCCGTCCGAGCCGCAGCGGGGCCGGTTTCGGCTCCACTCTGGGCCGGGCGCCGCGGCGCACCGTCCGACGCAGGGCGGGCAGGGGACGGGCCTGGACCAGGGGACGGCCTCGAGACGGGCGCGGGCGACACCGCGGGCTGTACGGGCTCATCGATCTGGGGAGCGGCTTCTTCTGTGGGTTCACCGGCTTCCGCAGATTCTTCGGGTTCGGCGGCGGGCGCGACCTCGGCTTCCGCAACAGGCGGAGCGACCTCGGCGACCGGCTCGGGCGCGACCTCGGCGACCGGCGCCTCAGGCTCCGGTGCCTTCTTCTTGCGTCGGCGAATCACCGCGGTTCCGCCCCGCGCCTGCACGCGGGCTTCGGTGATGCGATCAGATTTCTTGGCGCCGAGTTTGTCTCGCAGCACCTCAGCCTGCTCGGGATCGACCGAGGCCATGGCGTTCTTCAACACGATGCCGATCGCGTTCGCCTTTTCGACGAACTCGTTCCGCTCGATGCCGAGCTCTTCTGCGATCTTGTAGGCCCTTACGTTCGCCATGGTCTCCTGCGCCAACCTTGGAAAGAGGTTCCGGACCGATCCGGGGTTCCGGATCGATCGGGATCAGCCCTCGCTCTTGTCCTCGCCGCTGCCCTCAGGAGCGGCCTCGGCCACATCCGGTGCTTCTGCAGCTGCTGCAGCCGCCTCGGCAGCCGCCTTTGCTGCGGCCGCTGCTTCAACGGCCTCGGCCGCCTCGCGCTCTGCAGCTTCGACTGCAGCGCGCTCCGCCTCTTCGGCCTTCACGATTGCAAGCTCGGCCGCGTTCTCTTTGATCCGCTGCGCGCCTTCCTCATCGACGCCCGGAAGCGTCATCAAGAAATCGGCATCACATTCGGCCAACCCCTCGAGAGATGCGACACCTTGCTGAAGCAGATACTCGGCCTCAGCCTCGCCGCAGCCCTCGATCACGGACACCGCCTCCGCCAACCACTCGGCGACCTGACGCATGCGCGATTCGCTCTTGATATCGATCTTCCAGCCCGTGAGCTGCACGGCCAGGCGCACGTTCTGGCCCTTGCGGCCAATCGCCAGGGAAAGCTGGTCGTCGGGGACGATCACGTCCATCGTCTGCGCCGGTTCGTCGATGATGACCTTCGAAACCTGTGCAGGCGAGAGCGCACTGCAGACATAACGAGCCGGGTCGCTGCTCCACGGCACGATGTCGATGCGCTCACCGCGCAGCTCCTGCACGACGGATTGCACGCGACTGCCCTTCATGCCGACGCAAGCGCCGACCGGATCGACGTCACCATCCCGAGAAGCGACGGCCACCTTGGAACGACCGCCCGGCTCCCGGGCCGCCGAAGCGATCTGGACGATGCCCTCGTAGATCTCGGGCACTTCCTGCTCGAAGAGCTTGGTCAGCAGCTTGATGCTGGCCCGTGAAAGCACGACCTGCGCGCCCTTGGTCTGATTGTTCACGTCGAGCACGTAGGCGCGGATGCGATCGCCCGGGCGATAGTTCTCCCTCGGAACCTGTTCCTTGGCCGGCAGGACCGCCTCGGAGCGGCCCAGATCGACGATGATCGAGCCCTTCTCGAAGCGGCGCACGATGCCGTTCACGACGTCGCCGAGCCGATCCTTGAACTCGTCGTACACGATCTCGCGCTCGGCATCGCGAACGCGCTGAATGATCACCTGCTTCGCGGTCTGAGCGAGAATCCGGCCAAAACCCTCGGTATTGAGCTTGATCCCGATCTCATCACCCAACTCGGCTTCCGGATCGAACTCCCGGGCTTCGTCCATCGTGATGTGGGTATCCCGGTTGGTGACGACGTCCACCACTTCGCGGAACTCGAAAAGCTCGATCTCGGCCGTTTCCTCGTTGAAGCGCGCCTCGATCTCCTTGTCCTGGCCATACTTCTTTCGCGCGGCCTGCTTCATCGCCTCTTCAAGGGCATGGATGATCGACATGCGATCAATGCCTTTGTCCTTGGCGATCTGATCGATCTCGCGCTTGAGCGGGTCGAGGTTCATGACGTCTCCTCGATGGCTTCAGGACACGCGGTCGGCGCGCTTGGCGCCAGACGCGAAATCGTCCCTGGTGAATTGGTAGAGCATGCGGGCGCGGGCGACGGCCTCGAAAGGAACCTCACGAGGCTCGCCATCGATTTCGACCTCGATGACCCGACCGTCAAAGGCAAGCAACTTGCCCTTGAAACGGCGCCGACCCTCGACGGGCTGGTGGGTCTCGATCTTCACCTCGTGTCCACAGGCGTTGTGGAAGTATTTCTCCCGAGAAAGCGTGCGATCCAGCCCGGGCGAGGAAACCTCCAGCTGGTACCGGCTCGGCACCAGGTCGGCCGCATCGAGGCCGACGGCGATCTCCCGCGACACCGCGGCACAACGCTCGATCGGTACCTTTCCATCGGCCAGGGGCGTATCCACGACGACACGCACGGTCCAGGGGGCGCGCCCCTGCCGCAACTCGACATCGACCAATTCAAGGCCGTGATCTGTGACGATCGGCTCGATCAACCTTCGGTACCCATCCGGGATGTCCCGGTACATGCTGCCCCTGTTCTGCCTGTCCCTGTCGCTGTCGCCGACCTGAGCAAAAACTGCCTCAAGCCAGCCTGAAACGAGAAGTGCGCTCAGGCGATAGCGATCCCCTTGCCTGGAAGCTCGAAACCAGCCCCACAAACAAAAAAAGTGGACTAGGCGCCCACCTCCTGCACACGCTTACACGCGTCCTAAGCCGGCGTAACCTATCCAAACCATTGAGGTTTGGCAACCAGAACCGCCCTCGGCTCGGAGCTTGATCATTCCCGCGGGGGAGGTGGATTCTTTGTCCGATTCAAGCCCCCGCGCGCCATTTTGGGGCCGCACTGCCGCCTGCGGGGCGGTGCGGTGCGGTCAGCCGGCTCTCATACGCTCCGAGCCGTCTCCACACCTCGACCCCAACCCGAAAGCACCGGCCCTACACCCGACGAGCCATCCGGATCGCGTCCTCCCCTCCCCCGTAGTAGCCCCTCCGTTCGCCCTCCTCCCGGAAGCCGAGTGCCGCGTAGAACGACCTTCCGGTCGTGTTCCCGGCGCGGACCTCCAGGACGAGAACGGCAGGGGCCGGCGGCTCGCTCGACGCCGCCTCGATCAACGCGCGGCCTAGACCGGTTCGCCGCGCCTCCGCCGCGACGCCCATCCAGAGGATCTCTGCTTCGTCGGCCACTCGATTGGCCAGGAGGAAGCCGGCGACCCCCGCCTGGTCGCCCGCCACCCAAAGGCGCCCAGCCGCCCCGTCCAGGAAACTCGCCAGGCTCGCGGCATCTCCCGCTTCGGGCAGGACCCTCCCCGCGAGTTCCGCGACCGCAGGAAGATCCTCCCTCCTGCCTCGCCGCACAGCGAATTCAACGGCGCGCGGCGTTTCCCTCGGCCGGTCGGCCATCAGCCACGCGGAGCCTTGATCTTGAAGGCTCGAAGCTTCCGAGAGAGGCTCTCGCGCGCCATCCCGATCGACTCTGCGGTCCGCGAGATGTTCCCGTCGTTCTCTTCCAACCTCTCCGCGAGGAAACGCCGTTCGAATTCCTTGCGCGCCTCATCGAGGGTCATCTCGTCCGTGCCCTCGAAGCGCCCGCCGCGGCGGATCTCTTCGGGCAGGTCCTGATCTCGAATCTTCTGGCCGGGCGTCATCAGCACGAGACGTTCCATCAGGTTTCGCAGCTCGCGGACATTGCCAGGCCACGGGTAGGCCTGAAGCAGGTTCATCGCCCGCGCTGCAATCTCCTTCGGAGCCGACCCGGACTCGCTGCAGAACGTCTCGGCAAACGCACGCGCAAGCACGGGGATATCACCCTTGCGCTCGCGCAGTGGTGGCACGTGGAACGGGATGACGTTCAGGCGGTAGTAGAGATCCTCCCGAAACGTGCCGTCCTGGATCTCCTTCTCGAGGTTCTTGTTCGTCGCAGCGATCACACGCACGTCGACTTCGAGGGTTTCGATGCCGCCTACTCGTTCGAATTTGTGTTCCTGGAGGATGCGCAAGATCTTGGCCTGGGTGCGCAGGCTCATGTCGGCGATCTCGTCGAGGAAGATCGTGCCCTGATCCGCCAGTTCGAACTTCCCATGCTTGCGCGCGATCGCCCCGGTGAAGGCGCCCCTCTCGTGCCCGAAGAGCTCGGATTCGATCAGCTCCTCGGGAATCGCCGCGCAGTTCACCTCAACGAAGGGATGGTCCGCGCGCTTGCTCTGCACGTGGATCTGCTTCGCGACCATTTCCTTGCCTGTGCCGTTCTCGCCGGTGATCAGCACCCAGCCATTCGTCGGCGCGGCAACCTGGATCTGCTCCTTGAGCTTCCGGATCGGCGGCGCGTCGCCCAGGATCTCGTGGGCCCGGATCGATTCGGCCCGCAGTCGCACGTTCTCGTTTCGAAGCTTCGACCGCTCGAGGGCGTTGCGGATGATGAGCAACAGCTTCTCGACGGAGAGCGGCTTCTCGACGAAATCGAACGCGCCGAGCTGGGTGGCGCGCACCGCCGTCTCGATCGTGCCGTGGCCGCTCATCATCACCACGGGCAGATCCGGCCGGGTCTGGCGCAGCTCTTCCAGGATTTCGATGCCATCCCGACCCGGCATGGCGATATCGAGCAGCACCAGATCCGGCAGCTCCTCACGGATTGCAGCCAGGGCTTTTTCGCCATCGCCCACCCCGTCGGTGGAGAAGCCCTCATCGGAGAGAATCCCCGCCAGGGAGCGGCGAATGCTCTCCTCGTCATCAACGATCAGGATACGACCCACAGCCGAGGGAGCGTCCGGCCTGGCACCCCCGCTGTCAACGGCCGGACCCTGCGCCTCCGTCGGCTTCGACCCGGCCGGACCCTGCGCCTCCGTCGGCTTCGACCCGGCCGGACCCTGCGCCTCCGTCGGCTTCGACCCGGCCGGACCCTGCGCCTCCGTCGGCTTCGACCCGGCCGGGCCCTGCGCCTCCCTCGGTTTCGACCCGGTAGGGCCCTCGCGCGACCCGGTGGACGAACGCAACCAGCTGAGACTGACGCTGGATCCCGAGCTTGCGAAAGATGGATTTCAGATGCGTGCGAACCGTCTCCGCCGAGCGACCGGAACGCTTCGCGAAGTCCGCCGCGCTGGTGCCCGCAGCGATCGCTACCGCCAG
Source organism: Deltaproteobacteria bacterium (assembly GCA_019312665.1). Lineage (GTDB taxonomy): Bacteria > Myxococcota_A > UBA9160 > UBA9160 > UBA6930. The sequence goes on from JAFDCZ010000032.1 coordinate 22,707, forward strand.
CCGGCCCTCCGCCGCGGTAAGCCCGTAGAGCGCCCGCAAGACCGGTTCAGGTGAGTGCAGCGGCGCGGACATGTCGAGAATGCACACGACCGCGACCGTCTCGACGCGATGCGGGGCGGCTTCGGCAGAAGGAGCCCTGGCCATCACGAGCCCAAGAGGCCGGCTACCGCTCGGGCGCCGAAGACTCACCAGGCCGGGCGGGTGGTCCGCCGAGCGCAGACACGTCTCGATGGCCTGACGAAGCCGGGCCCGGTCGGGAACCGAATCTGCGTACAGCCGGTCATCCTCGAGCGTGAGCCCGTCCGCCTCCGCGAAGGTGCGGAGCGCCGCCCGGTTCGCCCACGAGACCTTTCCCGCCGCATCCAGGAAGCACAGGCCCTCGGGCGAACCGTCCAGCGAGAAGATCGCCACCTCTCGCTCCTGCTCGATGAGGTGGAGCCGCCAGGCCGTTCGCGTCGCCTGGGCCAGATGAGGGTCGAGCTCGCGACAAAATGCGTACTCCCCTTCCGTAAACGGCCGGCGGCCGGCGACGAACCAGCCGAAACCCGGGCCGTCCGACCCGTCCGGATACAGGCTGCCCATTGCAGCCTCCACCAACAGGCCCTGGGGCTCCATCCAACGCTGGTAGAGTTCGCTCGACCGCATCTCGTCAGGTGAGATATGCTGGGAGATGTGTACGAACTTGCCCGGCTGGGCCCTTCCGAGCTCGAACCAGGGGAAGCGATCCGGATAGATCTCCTTTCCGATTCTCCACAGATCCTTCGAGACGCGCGTGGTCATCAGCTCGCCGCGATCGAAGGGCTGGTGGAGGAACCGAGTCAAGGCCACGAATGCGCCGCCAAGTTCTGCACTCAGATCCTCGAGCAACTGGGCAGGCCAGAGCGTCTCGAGATGCGTGGCATGAATGCGCAGAATGAACGAGAGGAGCTTTTCGGAGTTCAGCGACATCACCGTATCGGCAGATGGGACCGATGGACGCCCTGGGCAGGAGGAAGGGACCGCAACCGCGCCCGACGCTGAACCTCACACCGTAATCGGAGGCGGATGCGCGCCCGTCTCCAGCGATCAGCTCAACGCCTAGAGCAGGCGATCACGGCCCCTTCGGTGCCTGGATGCCCATCTATGCACCTGAAAGCTTGGCTCAATTGCACTCGCGAAACATCCCCCAAGCGGGGTATGGCCGTCCCCCCCGAACGGGTAGAGGGCTTTACCCCTGCCGTCAGGTGCTCTTGACGGGCAGCTCCACGATGAAGCGCGTGCCGGCAGGCTTGCGCTCGTGCACGCGGATGTAGCCGTGATGATCCGCGACGATGCGAGACACGATCGCCAACCCGAGCCCGGTGCCGTGATCCTTGGTTGAGAAGTACGGCTCGAAGACCCGGCGCCGATCCTCGGGCCGAACTCCGACCCCATCGTCTTCGATCTCGAGTCGAACAGTCTGAAGTGGCCCGTCGTGGAAGGTTCGCACCGTGACCGTGCCTTCCCGGCCCGCGTCGCCAATGGCCGCGCAACCGTTGTCGATCACGTTGGTCAGCACACGCCGCAACTGCTCCCGATCGAAATCGACTTTGGGGAGGCTTTCATCGAGTTCCATCTCGAAGGCCACGCCCTCCGTCCCGGCGTAGCTCGAAACAGCTTCCTGAACGAGCTGATTGAGATCATCCGGCAGCGGCTTGGCGGCGGGCAGGCGCGCGAAATTCGAGAACTCGTTCACCAGTACCTTCAGGCCCTCGACCTGGCTGGTGATCGTATCCACGCATTCGTCGAGGACCTGGGCATCTTCCGGGGCGTCGGCGAGCCGATCGCGGAAACGCCGACGGATGCGCTGGGCGGAGAGCTGGATCGGTGTCAGCGGGTTCTTGATCTCATGGGCGATGCGCCGGGCGACTTCACGCCAGGCCGCCATCCGCTGGGCTCGAACCTCCTGGGTGTAGTCATCAAAAACGATGACCGAGCCCAGGGAACGACCCTCATCGTCTTGGAGCAGGGAGAGCGTGACCGACAGCGTGTGCACGTCTTCGCCGCTCGGAACCAACGCCTGGCGGCGGACGCTCTCCCGGATGCCGACGCGTGTCTGGCCCTGAAGCTCTCGGATCACATCGAGGAGCTCCGGCTGCTCGAGCACCTCCTCGAGCTTGCTGCCGATCATCGGGGTGCCCGGCGCCAAGGCGAGCAGCCTCTCGGCAGCAGGATTGATCGTTTCGATCCGCCCCTCGGCATCCAGGGAGACGACGCCAGCGTCGACATTGCGCAGCACGATCTCCATGTAGGCCCGACGTTGATCGAGCTCCGCGTTGCTGAGTTCCAGGCCGGAGAGCGCTTCGCGAAGATCCTTCGTCATCTGATTGAAGGAATTCACCAGGAAGCCGATCTCGTCGTCGGATTCCTGGGGGATCACCACGGTGAGATCTCCCTTCGCGACGAGCTCCGTACCCTCGGCAAGCAAGCGAATGGGCGTCGTCACACCCTTGGCAATCCGCAGGCCCCACCAGGTGGCGAACAGCACGATGACGAGGGAGAAGAGCAGCAGCACGAGCTTGTAGACCCCGGCGATACGGCCCGCCAGGGGCTTGATCGCCCGGTACTCGTCCACCGCGCTGCGAATCTTGTCCACCTTGTAGACGAGTGCGTGGGGCACGAGATGGTTCACGACCACCGCCCCGACGATCTCATCGGCGCGAACGGGATCCGAGGAACGGATCGGCACCGCGCCGCGAATGACGTCGCCAAGGTCTGTTCGGGTACCCTCGACCAGGGTGGTGCTCTCGCCAGCCAGCGCGGAAGCGACGATTGCGCTCTCTCTCTTCACGAAGGCATCGGCGGGAATTTCCGGATTCACCAGCGTCGCGATCGGCTCGGCCTCGGCAAACGGAAAGATCTGCACCACGCCCAGGTTGTACTCTCGCTGCTTCCGCTGGACGAAGGCCTCGAGCTCTGCGCGCTGATCTTCGCGCAACAACCGCTCATGGGTGATCTGCTGGGCGATCCGTTCGCCAAAATGCAGCGCGTTCCGCGCCCAGGCGTCGTAGTAGGCGTCGGCCACCTCGCGGCTGTCGTCGATGGCACGGTCCATCTGCAGCCCGAACCACGCGTTGATCGACGCCGTGATGAACGAAGACGACACCACGTACTGCACGCCCGTCGGAACCGCCGCCATCAGAAACAGCGCCAACACGAACTTCAGGTTGAGGTGTGAGCCGAGGGTCCCCGAGCGCCGTTCGAAGATCAGCTTCACGAACGCCCGCCCGATCAAATAGACCAGGCCGACGATCAGCACGACGTTGAAGACGTTCAGGAACAGGAAGAGCAGGCTGTCGCCGAATGGCAACGCTTGCGGAAGGCTCGCCACCCGCTGCTCGACGAGCACCACGGCACCGATCGCCGCCATCACGCTGGCGGTGATCAGCAGATCGCGCCGACGGCGGCGCCGCTCCGCGTCGGGCAGATTCTGGGGTGAAACATGGTGGCCGCTGTCGGAACCCAAGGGGTCCGGACCGGCGGGCGAGGACGTCGGCATGGCAGCTCCGTAAACCCTGGAAAAACTTAATCAAAGTGATTTTTTGCAGCAACCGTATCGAGGTCAAGCCCAGCCCTGCGAAGGCCGATGAGACCGCCGGGAGAGCCGACCCGGCTTTCCCCTGGGGGGAAGACATTGGACGCGAATCTGGAGGGACTTCGCGCCCGGTTCGATGCGGACCCGGGCGACTGCCTCGCTTTCGAAGCACTGGAGGAAGCGCATTTCCTGGCAGGCGAGTGGGACGCGCTGGTAGCCCTGTACGAGAGCCGCCTGGAGGCCCCTGAGCTGGGGGCGGCAGATCACGCCCCGGTGCGGGCACGCCTGGTGCTCCGCCTCGCCCAGGTGCTGGAAGAGCGTTGCATGGACGCGGGGCGGGCCCTGGCCCGCTTCGAGGAGGCGGTAGAGCTCGATCCGAGCCACCGCCCGGCCCTGGCCCAGCTGCGTCGCCTCTTCGCCCAGCAGGAGCAGTGGGATCGTTATCTCCAGCTCACCCAGCAGGAGGCCGGCCTGCCGATGCGCCCGAGCGAGCAGGCCGCGTTCGCGACCGAGCTCGGTGAAGTCTGGTTGCACAAGCTCGGCGATCCTCAGCAAGCCGTCACCCAGTTCGAAACAGCTCTCGAAGCCGACGACACCTACGTCAACGCGATGCTCGGCCTGGCCGAAGCCCAGAAACGACTCCACGCGCCGGAGCTGGCCGTCGTGGCGCTGGAGCGTGCCATTGAGCGTTTGCGCGGTGTTGAGCGCGCACCGGCCCTCGTATCGTTAGCCGTGCTCTTGCGCCGCGAGCTGAACAACCCAGAGCGAGCACTGCAGGCCATCAAGCGCGCGCTCACCGACGACCCGACGAACGAAGCCGCCCTCGAGGCGATGGCGGATTCCGCTTCCGGCGAGAGCGACTGGGACGAGTTCGACGAGCTGATGGAGCGCCGCTACCAGGCGACCCGGGACGATCTGCGCCGCCTGGCCATTGCCCACGATGCGGGGCGCGTGCAGCTCGAAGAAAGGCAGAGCGCCGATGGTGCGCGGCGCTGGTTCGAGCGGGCGCACGACCTCTTCCCGGATGACCCGGTGGTGCATCTGTATCTGGCCGATGTGGCGCGGCTCTCCGGCGATCAGGATGAGGTCGCCAGGCATCTGCGCCAGGCCTCGATCCTCGCGGACGAGGCGACGCCGGTGGAGGTGCTCCACGAGAGCGCCCAACTCGCCACCGACGAGGGCGACGACGATTTCGCAGCGGAACAGCTCCAGCGCGCCCTTGCTCGCAGACCCGACGATCCGGTGCTGCGATCGGATCTGATCGATGCCCTGCAACGGCTCGGGCGCGACGGAGAGCTGCTCGAACTGCTGCTGACGGATGCGGAGCAAGCCGAGACCGGATCCGCCAAGCAGCTCGCTGCGTGGCTCCGCGTCGGCGCTCATCGGGAAGAACGACTCGGCGAGATCGAAGCAGCCCAACAAGACTATCGCCGCGCCTTCGACATCGACCCTGGATCCGAAGCCGCAGGCGACGCCTTGGCGCGATGCCTCACGACAAGAGAGGCATGGACCGAACTCGAGGCGCTCCACGAGCAGGTCCTGGGTGCCAGCACCACCTCCGCGACTCGCCGAAGCCAGGCTGCCTGTGCGCTTGGCGGCTTGTTTCTCGAACACGTCGTCGATCTCGATGCAGCTGCAGCAGCGTTCCAGCGGGGCCTCGATCTGGACGCCGGTTGCGTGGCGGCGCGCGAAGGGCTCGAACGGGTCGCACTCACACGCGGTGATGACGACTCCCTGCTGACCGCCTTCGAGCGCGAGGCCCGGGTGACGAGCGATCGTGAACGGCTCAGCTTTCTGGTCTGGGAGCTGGCGCGCATCTACGAGGACCGCGAAGACCCGGCCCCCGCCCTTGGCTGGCTCCTGCACCTTTCTCAAGCAGCCCCAGAGGACGTTCGCGCCCTCGAAGGCTGCGCTCGTTTGCAGGAACAGCTTGGCGAGCAGGCGAATCTCTGCGCCAGTCTCGAACGCCTCGATCCTCTTCTCTCCGGCGCCGAGCAGGCCAAGAACCGCCAACGTCTGGCATCGCTTTGGACCGCCGTCGGCGATCGGGCCCGCGCACTCGATGCGATTCGTGCCCTCCTCGAGATTACACCCGACGATGTGGACGCATTGTTGGAGCTCGATGCGCTGTTGGCCCAGGCAGGCCGTGTCGATGAGCTGATCGAGGTCCGCCGCAACTTGTCCTCCCTGCTGCAGGGGCCAGGGCGAGCCAATTGCCTCGATGCACTGGCAGATCTTCTGATCGCCCGGCACCAACCCGAAGACGCACTCGATGCCCTCACCCGGTTGGTCGCCTCTGGAGACGCCCGGCCGGAGGTCGCTCAGCGTCGCGAAACCCTGCTGCGAGACCTCGGCCGCTGGGACGAACTCTGCAAGGAGCTGGTCCGAAGACGAGAGGGGCTCGACCCGCTCGACCCGCGGGCCTTCGAGCTCGATGTGGAGTGCGCCGAGATCCTCCTCGACCGGATCGGCAATGCCGAGCGCGCTGTCGAGCTCTTCGACCTTGCGCGGGAAGCTGCGCCGGGTTCCGAGCGAGCGCGCACCGGCCTCGAAGCCGCATTGCGACAAGCCGGGCGCAACGATCGACTCGTCGTGGTCCTGGAAGAGAAGGCCCGGGAGGAAGCCGATGCGGAGCAGCGCGCCGAACTGACCCTCGAGCGTGCGTTGTTGCTCGAAGAAACCCTCGAGCAACTCCCCGAAGCCAAGACCGTGCTGGCGGAGATCGCAAACGGACCGTCGGCCCTCGCTGACGACGCGGCACAGCGCCTGGTTGCGCTCTTCGAACGGACGGAAGATTGGGACGCACTGCGCGAGCACCGGGCGCAGCAACTGGGCAGTGGCGACGATGCCGAGGATTGCGCGCTTCACCTCGAGCTGGCCGAACTCTCGCTGGAGCGCCTGAACGACCCGGCACAGGCTCTCAGCCATCTGGAGAGCGCCGGAAAGCTGGCCCCGGAACGGGCTGAGATCTGGCAGCAGCTCGCGGCCTTGCACGAACAAGCGGGAGATGGAGAAGCCACCCTCGTTGCGCTCGAAGACGAGCTGGCCACGGATCCGGACGCATCGCGCGCTGCACTCCTGCGCGGCCGTGCTGCGGAGCTGGCACTTGCCACGCTCGAAGACGATGCGAGAGCCGAGCGCCATTTCGCCGCCCTGCTCGAGCTGGACGCCACCCACGCCGGGGCGGCCCAGTTCCTGACCGACCGCTACGAACGCGAGGCCCGTCACGGCGAGCTCGTGGAACTCCTCGAACGCCGCGTCGTCCAGCTGACACCGGCCGATCTCGAAGCAGGTGGAGACGCCTCCCTGCGCCTGCGCATGGCT
>JAFDCZ010000003.1 GCA_019312665.1 Deltaproteobacteria bacterium
CTCGGCGGCGCGAAGTTCGCGATCGAGGTTCACCGAGTGGTCGTAGGGCACGAGGCGGTCCTTGGTTCCGTGGATGAAGTAGAAGGGGGGATCGGAAGGATCGACGTGCAGGATCGGCGATGCGCTCCGGGCGGCTGCCAGGACCGCCTCGCCACCGCCGCCCAGGAACGCGTCCCTGCGTGAGGAACCGCCCGTCGCTTGGGGCGCCTGGCGCACCAGGTCCGTCGAACCGAAGAGCGGGATGGCGCACTGGACATCCGACGACTCCGACCTGTGGGGCCCCAGCGAACCCGCGTGTTCGGTACTGCCGTTCGTCGTCGCGATCAGGGAGGTCAGGTGCCCGCCGGCCGAGGCGCCCATCACGCAGATCCGACTGGCGTCCAAACCGTGCCGCGACGCGTTCGCTCGAATCCAGCGAATGCCTGCCTTCAAGTCGTGGAGCGGGGCGGGATAGCTCACCTCGCCGCTCAAGCGATATCCGATGGCCGCTGCGGCGTAGTGGCCGGACGCGACATGGGGCGCCACCTGCGGGCGCGCCATCAGGCGGCTACCCAGGCTCCAACCCCCGCCGTGAACATAGACGATCACCGGCAGCGGGCCCTCTGTCTCGCGAACCCTGGGAAGCAGGAGATCCAGCTGCTGGCGATGATGCTCGGTTCCCGCGTAGGGGATGTCAGCGATCAGCTCCACGTTCTCGGGCAGAGGGGCGTCGAAGTCACCTCCGGGCTGGTCCAGGAATGCGACGTACTCGTCGAGATCGAGCGCGCCGTCCCGACTCGTGTCGGCGAGGCGCATCCACGGCCGCGTGGCGGGTTGCATCTCGAAGAGAGCGATCTGGCCGTCACCATTCGGGTCGAGCGCTTCGAACTCGGCCGCTTGACGGGCTCGCTCGGCAACGCGGGACCCCGTGTCTCCCGCGGCTGGAACGCTCCCCAAGCTCCAGAGGAGCACGAGTGCGAGCGTCACGAGAAGGGTCGCTTGTGCGTTCGCCATTCAGCGGGCGTTCTCACGGAGGTACGCGGCCATCTTCGGTGCGATCACGTCGCGGAGCGCCTCCAGGGCATTCATCGGTCGGATCATCACGTCGAAGGTCTGGACCTCACCCTGGGGGTTCAATCGGATGAGGTCGATCCCCTCGAGTTCGAGCGGTGCGACGTGGCCGCGGAAGTCGAGGGCGAACTCCTCGTGACCTCGGGACGTGTCATACCGCTCACAGTCGTACGTGAAGTCCTCGATCGTGGGGATGATCCAGTCGAGCAGGTGATGGACCCGCGGACGTCCCTCGAGACGGTCCCAATCGGGCAGCTCCCCCATCGCGACGTCGGTCGCCAGGACCTTCTCGGGTGCGGGCAGGTCGCGGCTCGCGACGAGCCGGTGCCACACTTCGAGGAATTCTTCACCGATCGATGCCATCGCGGGATCGCTTCCTCAGCCCGAATCGGTGGCCGCGGCCTCCTCTTCCAGGGGCTTCCAGTGGAAGAGGCCGTAGATCAGGGTCTGGCAGAAGTGATTCGCCATCGAGCCGCCGGCCGCTTCCATCACGGAGCGTTTCACGAAGAACTCCACGATATGCGCGATCAGGGTCGCCCAGAACACGAAATGTCCGACGCTGGAGATCCAACCCGATCCCCACAGGATCGCGGCGCCCGACCCCAACCAGATCAACCACACGCTCTGCTTCATGACTCATTCCTCCCTGGCGCGTGCAGGCTACCACAGGCTCGCCGCCCTCCTTGGCGGCTCCTTCGGCCCGGACGTAGTCTTTCGCGGAATGCGAAGCGGAGGGCGCCCATGAGCGAGAGACGACCCGTGATCATCTCGTGCGACGGCCATGCGACCGGACGCCCGCAGGACTACGTGCCCTACGTCGACCCGGCCTACCGGGAGAAGTACGAGGAGTTCGTGCGCGGGTTCAGGGCACAGCAGGCGAAGCAGGCGGACGCCAAGAAGGAAGGGACCTCCCTCTTCACGGACGAGGGCAGCTTTGCCTTCAACGAAGAGCGCGGTGACGCGCGCGACGGTGAGTGGAACTCGACGATCCGCACGCAGGTGCTCGAGGGCGAGGGCATCGTGGCCGAAGTTCTCTTCCCGAACGGTGGCGTGCCCTTTGGAGGTTTCGGCGAGTCGGCCGAGCACGAACTGCGTGGGGTCGGCAATCGCGCCTACGATCGTTGGCTCGCCGACTTCGCGGACGATCTTCCGGGACGCCGGGCCGCGCTCGCAATGCTGACCGTGCACGACCTCGAGGCCACGTGTCACGAGATCCGCTGGGCTGCCGAACGCGGAATGAAGGGCGTCATCATCCCGACCGTTCCTGGCAAGGGGCTCCCGCCCTACTACGACGAGTGCTACGACCCGCTCTGGGCGGCCTGTCAGGACACCGAACTGCCCGTGCACATCCACGGGGGTGGCGGCACGCCGGACTACGGTGACTACGGCGTCGTGAGCATGTTGATGTACGCGACCGAAGCGACCTTCTTCTCGCAGCGCAATCTCTGGGTGCTGATCTGGGGGGGGTGCTGGAGCGCTTTCCGCGCCTGCAAGTGGTCTTCACCGAGACGCGTGCGGATTGGGTGCCAGGCTCACTCGCATTGCTCGACGGCATCCGCAACGCCCCCTTCTTCCAGAACATCGCGAACACCGCGCGTCTCAAGCCGAGCGAGTATTTCGAACGGCAATGCCATGTTGCGGCGAGCTTCATGGGGCCCCACGAGGCCGCGATCCGTCACGAGATCGGACTCGACCGCCTCATGTGGGGCGCCGACTATCCGCACGTCGAGGGGACGTGGCCACGCACGCGGAAGTCGCTGGCTCGCTGCTTCGAGGGCGTGCCCGTCGAAGAAACGCGAACGATCCTCACGACGAATCCGGCCAAGCTGTATGGCTTCGACGTGGACGCACTCCAACGCATCGCCGACCGCGTGGGACCGAGCGCCGAAGAACTGCTCGGGGCGGCGCCGGTCGCTGTTTCCTGGCCGCGCCGATCCGGAACCACGAAGCCCTCCGGTCCCCGCTGAGCCCGGGACCGGGGATGGGAGTTCCAACAGGGTTTCCATGTCCGACAACCGGGTCACTTGACCAATCCCCCAGGCAAACCGAGGCTTCATGGCCAACCGTGCAACCCATCGGGAAGGTCCCCTGGGCGCGCAGCGAATGCCGCTAGGGTGCGAAGCTGGCCTGCAACCCCACCGTCTCGAGCCAGGCGAGGACGGTTCTTTGTTCCTCGGGTTCGAGCTGGTCTCGAATGCGCAGTTGCACGAATCGGCGCGACTGTTCCGGATAGGGCCGCGCCAGATAGCTCGTGGCTTCCCCGTAGGTCTCGATCGTGAACGCCTTCTCGCCGGCCGCGAGTGCAGCCGCATTGCCGAGTACGAAAGGAGCGTACTGATCGCGCCCGACCTGCAGGATGTGCCGCGCGACGGAGCTGCTCTCGGGAAACGATGCCAACTCGCCGGAACCATCCCAAAGGTCGGCGTTCTCCTTGTCCCATTTCACCACACGCGGGTAGCCCGAGAGGTCGGGCACCGGATCGGCGTTGGTATGAGCTCGGAGACCGCCGAGAAGAATGGCGTCGACCGCGGTGGGCCGGCCACCCAGGGCGTAGGGCGTCTCGCCGAGCTGTCTTTCGAGGACCTCCATCAGCGCGTGGTACTCCTCCTCGGCCATCTGTTGCTGGTGGAGCGATTCGGTGCCCGTCGCGCGACAAGCACGCGGCCCCCACTGGGCCAGAGGGAACTCGCGCGCCTCTTCGGCCCCCACCTCGCGCCCGAGGATCATGCTCACGACGGCTCGAGTGTTCTGCTCGTAGTGCCATCGGTAGTGGACCATCGTTCGGGCAAACCACTCGTCGAGGATTTCCTCGACGACGTGAACGAGGACGCCAAGCGGCCCGGCTGGAAAGAGCCGTCGAGCGGGGATGCGCCCGTCGAGGAGGGCAAGGATCGGGGTCGTGTCGGCGATCATCCAGTTCTCGGGGGTCTCGAGCACGGGGACTTGATGGGTGGCCGCGCGCATGGCCACGTCACCGCCCCCGCCGCGAACTCCCAGTTTCGCGTTCTCGAAGGGGAGCCCGTAGAAGCGGAGCGCCGCTTCGAGCTTTCGCGTGAAAAGACTGATCTCGCCGCCGTAGAGGATGTAGTGGTCTCGTGCCATGGATCGACCTCGTGGTCCCACAATCGCGGAGACTCCAGCATGCGTGGTGTCCGGATCTGCGAGGGAGCATCACGCTACCCGGCTCGCCGCGCGCCGCCAACTCGCGGAGGACACACGGCATACGAGTCCGCCGGAACCGCCTCCGCGTTGCAGATCAGCGATTCCCCTCTTTGCGTTGCACTGAAGTCCACGGGTCCCCCCTGACGAACGGTGGCGTGGATGTTGCCGAGGATGGCCCGGCCCGTGACCACGAGCAGCAGCGGCTCGTCCTGGTCGCCGCCCGACCGCTCCTCGCCCCTCTCGCCTGTCACGAGCCGGCGTACGATCGAGCGCACCCGCGGCGGCCGCTTGCCTTGCTGCTTCACCTCACCGAACACGCAGCGGACGCTCTCCATGCGGATCTCCGCCTCGGGAGGCACGATCAGCTCGACGTTTCCCGTCAGCACTTCATGGTGGATCTCGGCGATCCCGTCGTCCGGGAGTCCGCCTCGCGGAAGTCGAGGGTGATGTCGCCCAGCGTCGCACGTGCGAGGATCGCGTCGGCGGGCGGCAACGGGCCCGACCGTTCCGTCAAGCGGAGCAGGACCCGGAATGCGTCGCGTATCCACTTGTGTTTGCGATCCAACACGAGGATCGTGAGATCCTGCTCGCTTGCGAATGCCCGAACCAGCACAAACGCCACCACGGAAACGGCACCGATGTTGCCGACGAAGAACAACGTCGTCAGAAGCGGTGGCAGGTTGTTCGGATTTCCTGAACTCAGGGCTCCGCCCAGCACCACGAGCCCCAGATAGGCGGCGAACCAGCCGAGCGCCTGCCGACGCCCGGCGAACACCAGTGCGCCCAGCGGTGACGTGAGCGACCACAACACGACACCGCTCGATTGCACGAACCCGCCGAGTGCGAGCATCAGGAAGAACGGAAGCAGCAGGCTGAACAGGAGCTGGCTGGAACGAAACAACGAATAACGGCGAACCCGCCAGAACACGAAGAGACTGATGAAGGACGCGATCGAATAGATCAATGGGATCGCGCCTGCAGCGGGTTCGCCGTAGATGCCGTAGACCGATCCCCAGAGCACGGCGGCCGTCGCCATCATCACGGTCGAGGCGACCAGGAGTCTTTTCTGCAGGCGAACTTCGGCGCTGTCGCCGGGGTCCGCGCCGATACGAAGTAGTGACTCGAGCCACCCCGCGATGCCGGTTGCATTTTGTGTCGCCGCTTTTGAGTCTGTCAGTTCCTCTGTCCTGATTGTCTGCTCTCTCGGCCACGGCCATCTTCGTTCGTGTCGAACGGTCGAATCCCGAACGCATGGCCGCCAACCACAGCGTAACCCGAAAACACCGCGGTCGAAGATAGAGGCCCTGAAACGTCGGCACCTCAATGCCTGGGGTCGTAAGGCACCGGTTGGCCCGAGGCCAACGGAGTAGCTGTCCCGGGAATTCCGCCGCAAACTCTGCGAGTCGAGACCCTTAACTCCGGGAGTGAATGATGACCGATGTGATCGTGTTGGGCGGTGGTGTTGGGGGCATGAGCGCTGCGCAGGAGCTCGCGGAGCGTGGCTTCCGTGTTCATGTCTACGAGAAGAGGTCCGTGCCTGGTGGCAAGGCACGGAGCATTCCTGTCCCGGGAACCGGAATCGATGGCCGCCAGGATCTTCCCGGTGAGCACGGGTTTCGCTTCTTCCCGCGCTTCTATCGCCACGTCACGGACACGATGAAGCGCATCCCCTACCCGGGAAATCGCGACGGCGTCTACGGAAACCTCGTCCAGGCAAGCCGCGACATGCTGGCGCAATTTGGGAAAGCGCCTCTCGCTTTTCCCGCTCGGTTTCCACGCAGTGTGGCCGACGTCGAGCTGATGTTCGAAGACATGATGCAATCGGGCGAGCTGGGAATCAGCAAGGCGGATCTCGGCTTCTTTGCCGAGCGGATCTGGCAGCTGATGACGAGTTGCAGTACTCGCAACGAGGAGCAGTATGAGCGGGTCAGCTGGTGGACCTACACCGATGCAGCCAACCGCTCCGCGGCCTACCAGGCGCTGCTGGTCCAAGGCCTGACGCGCACGCTCGTCGCCGCGAAGGCGCGGGTGGCCAGCACGCGCAGCGGGGGCACGGTTCTGACCGAGCTCGTCTACGCCACCGCACGCCCAGGGCGTAGTGACGACAACCTGCTCGATGGTCCGACGAATATGGCTTGGATCGACCCATGGTTGACGTATCTCCGCGAGTTGAACGTGGACTATCACCTCGACGCGGAGGTCGAAGCCATTCATTGCAAGAACGGAGTCATCGTCGGCGCCACGATCCGCGAAGGTGACAAGAGCATCGAGGTCAACGGGGACTACTTCATCGCTGCAGTTCCGGTCGAAGTCATGGCCAAGCTGGTCACGGATGAGATGCTGGAGAAGGATCCGCTGCTCGGCGGCATTCAGGAGCTCGCGAAGGACGTGTCGTGGATGAACGGGCTGCAGTTCTTCCTGAGTGAGTCGGTGCCGATCGTGAACGGACACGTGAGCTACATCGACACGCCGTGGGCGCTGACCTCCATTTCCGAAGAACAGTTCTGGACGATCGATCTCGCCAACTACGGCGACGGCAATGTGAAGGGCGTCCTTTCGGTCGACATCTCCGATTGGGATACCCATGGCATCTTGACCTGGCCCGAAGGGGATCCGAATGGAAAACGTCTCACCGCCCGCGACTGCACGGTCGAGCAGATCAAGGAGGAAGTCTGGGAGCAGATCAAGAAGAGCGTGAACGTGGACGGGAAGGAGATCCTGAAGAACGAGGTTCGTCTTCATTCCTTCCTCGATCCCGACATCTCGCGCGACCCTTCGGGGCGCACGGATTCAGAGCCTCTCCTGGTAAACAAGGCGGACACGTGGCACCTGCGCCCTCAGGCGTGGACGCATATCCCGAACCTCTTCCTCGCCTCGGACTACGTGCAGACGAATACGGACCTGGCCACGATGGAGGCCGCCAACGAAGCGGCACGCCGCGCGGTCAACAGCATCATCAGCGCTTCGGGCGCGAACGTTCCCTACTGCAAGATATGGAAGCTGTATCAACCCTGGGTCCTCGCACCGGTGCGCTGGTATGACCAGTGTCGATATGCGAGGGGGCTACCGTGGCGCTCCGAGCTGAGGCTTCCCATGAAACTCGTGCACACGATCAGTGTGTACCTGAATCACTCCGTTCGGTGGCTGACCCGGTTGTGGTGAAGCTCGCCTCCGGTCGAGACGGGGCCGACAAGAGAGCCTCTGCAGTCGTGGTGCTGCGCAGCATGATGAGCCGCTGAAGGTGAGGGCCCGCCTCTTTCTCGGAGAGTTGCATTACGAGTTCGCGGTGGGCCAGCGCCTCTTCGAGATCCATGTGCAGGGTCTGAGCCTCCGCGACGGCACGCCGAGCACAGCGGAGCGCCGTCGCGGGACGGCCCGCGAGCCGCGCCCGGCGCGCGCGCATCGTCCAGATCCGCGGACGCCCGATCGGACATAGGCGAGCAAAGGCCCGGAGCCCCGTGAGTGCGAGATCCGCCTGTCGCTTCCAACGCGTCTTCCCTTCGATCTCCCAGAGATCGAGGTACAGCTCACAGACGTATCCATTGCCTAGAAGCGTGTGAAACGACGCCGGCGGGAAACGAGCGATCCGAACCGATGCCTCCTTCGCGTGGGAAAGTGCATCGTCGCGATCGCCCTGGGCCCAGTAGGAGCGCGCGAGCAAGCCGTGGCTCATGATGGCATCGCTGTGATCCACGCCGCGGGCCAGCAACAACTCGAGATCGAGTATCGAGTTCGCATCGACCCGACCCTTGCGTGCAAGCTCGATGGCGAGGAGGCCTGCGACGCTCCAGACTTGCGCCTGGACTGCGCCCTCGGTCCCAACCATCTGGTACGCCCGCTCGAAGAGCTCCTTGGATTCGCCGAGTTGCCCGCGGTGGAGCAGGCCGTAGGCGCGAAGGATGATGCAGGTCTGCCAGCGGAAGCGATCCCCGAGTGATTCGAAAAGCTCGCTGCCAGTGCGCCCGGCCGCCTCGATCTCCTCCCAGTTGCCGTTCGAGTTGTGATAGATCGCCTCAAGCTCGCGAGAAAACGCAACCGTGTCCGTGTGGCTCACATGCTCCGCGACACGCCTCGAACGCTCGGTGTAGAAACGGAACCAGCTGGAGAGCCGGGCGAGCCCGAACGTGAAGCCCATCACCTGATACGCCAGCTGCAGCTCCTTGGATTCCCCTGTCCGCTCGGCTTGGTTGAGCGATGCGACGGTCGAGTGCAGAAGCGTTGCGAAATCGTGCTCCCAGTAGCCGACTTCGGCCAGGCGTTGATGGATATGGGCAGCTTGCCGAAGGCGCATGGCACGACGGACCTGGCGCCCGATGAACCAACCCGGCGCGATCCGATGCAACCCCTGAACAGCCAGTTCTCGCCCGAGCTCGAGCCAAAGGCCTCGGGTGGTGCGCGGGACGCCCAGACCGAGCAGGGCGAGCGAGGCTTCATAATGCTTCCGTGCATCGACGTAGCGTGAGAGCTTGTGGAGCGCTTCGCCAAGCCGCCATTCCCATACGCTCTGGCGCTCCGCCGGAATGTCGACGTTCTCTCGCTCCAGGATTTCCAGCGCTTCCGTCATGAATCGCACGACTTCTTCGTTGGCGTGACTCGCAAACGCCTGCTCGGCAGCACGTTCCAGGTAGTCGAGGGCTTTGAGGTGGTCACCCGTTTGCGACCAGTGATGAGCCAGCGTCGAAAGGTAGGGGCTGAGATCGTTCGCGTAGGCCGCCTCATACCAGAGCGCGACTCCACGATGGAGTTCGCGACGCTGGGCATAGGCCATGAGCCCATACACGACTTGCTGCGTGATGATGTGTTTGAACAAGTACGCGAGGCTTGGATCGGGGTTCTCGAGCAGCGTGAGATCGAGAGCGTCGAAGGTCTCGAGTTGCTCCCGGAGCTGAGCCGGTGACTCGAGATCCGGGTGTACGGCCTCGAGCAATCGGACCAGGAAAATGCGGCCGATGGCACTCGCCACCTTGAGTGTGATCTGTTGGCCCGGCGAGAGCCGATCCACGCGTTCGACGATCACTCCCTCGACCGAATCGGGCACCCCGAGCGAGTCGAGGTCGGTCACGTGAGCAGCGAGCCGACATCGGCCACCCTCGACCCGCAGGTGGCCAGCCTCATACAGCGCGAGGCAGAGCTGCTCTCCGAAGAACGGGTTTCCACGCGATCGATCCGCGATGAAGGATGTCGCCGGTGGCGGAAGCTCACTCACGCCGAGCCTTCTTGCCGAGAGGGCCTCGACCTCGGCGGAACTCATTCCCTCGAGCACGATCCGGTCGTCTCCTGCGCGTGTGCAGAGCCGCTCCCACTCTGGCGGAGGCGCGGCGAAGGGACGGCTCCCGATGACCAGCAGCAATGAATCGACACGCGTCGCGATGGCTTCGACCAGCGCCCACGAGGCGGAATCGAACCAGTGGGCATCATCGAGCACCACCACCAGGCTTTCCTTCTCCGCTCGGTGACGAAAGAGCTGCACCACCAGGTCACGCAAGGCGTCTGCGCGGACGCGTGCGTCCTGTTCCGCCATCGCTGCAGTCTCTTCCAGATCGAGCGGAAGGATCCCGTTCAGTAACGGCGCACTGGCCTCGTCCAGGCCCGCTTCTCGAAGTCTCTCTTTCACTCGCTCGATGAGGTCACTGCCATCGAGCTCACGGGCGTCGAGAAGGTCTGCAAGAATCTCGCGCCAGATATAGAAGGATGTGGAGCGCTCGATTGCGTCGGCGTCCCCTGAGAAGCATGCGAGCTGACGTTCCTCGGCGGCGCGGCGTACGAACTCCAGAAGCTGGGACTTTCCGATCCCGGGCTCTCCCTCGATCAAGACGACCGCCGATGGCCTGCCGTTGCCAATGGCCTCGAGCTGCGCTTCGAGCCGCTGCTTCTCGTTCTCTCGCCCCACGATCGCCTGCCCGCTCGCGCGGGTCGCGGCGATTTCAGCGCGCGCTCGGTAGACGCTGACGGGCTCTGCCTTCCCCTTGAGTGACAACGGCTCGAGGGGCTCCATGTCGATTCGGCCTTCGGCTGCTCGTGCGGTCTCGCGATCGCACACCACCCCGACCGTTTTCGAACTCATCAGCCGCGCAGCCAGGTTCATGACGTTGCCGAGCATCGCGTATTCCTGGCGGGTTTCGGTACCGCGGTGTCCGCAGAACGCACGTCCAGTTGCAACACCGATCTCGCACCCGATGCCGCGAGCCTGCAACGCTTGATGGATGTCGAGCGAAGCGCGGAGCGCGCGCACGGCGTCGTTGGCGTGTGTGGCCGAGGGCATCCCCCACGCCACAATCAGCGTGATGCCCTTGTCGTCACACGCGGCCTGGTAGAACGCGCCCTCATATCGGGCAATCGCTTCCTGGACACATCGGGTTGCACTTTGGACCGGCTGGAGACTTTGCGACTTCTCGGCATCGATGCCGCGCAACCCGACGAAGCAAACCGTGACCCGCCGAAACTCGGCGAGCCATTGGCTGTGATCCCTTTCGAGATGGGCCACGATCTCTCGAGGAGCGAATGCGCGAACGACCGCTTCCGCAATCGGCGACGGCGGATTCTGGGGCAGCGAAGGGGGGGGGTCGGCGTGGTCGACCTGCCAGAAGCCATCTTGCGTCGAAGAGGTGACACACCGGTCTGCGATGAGATTCCGGGCATTCGACTCGAGCGTCAGAGAGCCCGGGGCGCCAGCGGCGGCGGCCAACCCGGCGGACATGACCGTGGGTCCGATGACCATGTAATGCCAGCGGTCGGCAACCCCTCCGAGCAGGAGCGCGTGCAACGAACCTGCCGCGATCCCGACGCGCAACTCGAACGTGCCTTCATCGCGGTCGGCGTCTTTGGCGCGGCTACCTGGAATCGACCGACTCACATGTCCGATCATGGAAAGCCCGCATACCGTGCTCCGCTGTGTGAGCTCAGCCAGGGACTCGCCGCCGCCAGAGCTCCATAGCGCCACGATGGCGTCGCCGGCGAAGAACAGGACCTCTCCGCCGTGGGCATGAATCTCGGCGGTCAAGCGGCCAAAGCTCTTGTTGAGCGCGTCCGTGAGCCCCTCGACGCCGGACGGACCCTCCGAGCCGTAGCGCTCCGTCGTCGATGTAAAGCCCACGACGTCGGCAATCATCAGAACGCCTTCGAATGTGCGCGCCTCGGCTCCCGGCAGGGGATGTGGCAATTCCCCCAACCAACGCAGGAGTGACGGCGGCAGGTAGCTCCGCAAATCTCCGGAATCGCTCACCTAGCCGCGCACCTCGCTTCGCTATGCCCCGGCGGCCTGTCACTCACCGGACGGACGTTTTCCGATCACAACTCTTCGGCGTTCAGTGTAGAGTGCAGAGGATCCGGGTGGCGACCCATCTCCTGCATCCTGGAGGCTCCCATGCCTGGGCTTGCAAATAGACCGAAGAAAATTGCCATTTTGGGAGGCGGAATCGCCTCGCTCAGCGCGGCCTACCAGCTGACCAACCGTCCAGGCTGGAAGAAAGACTACGACCTCACGCTCTATCAGCTCGGTTGGCGGGTTGGAGGGAAGGGCGCGAGTGGTCGCAATCGAGAGCACAATGATCGCATCGAAGAGCATGGCCTTCACGTCTGGTTTGGCTGCTACGACGAGTCCTTCAAGATGCTTCGGACAAGTTATGAGGAGCTCGCTCGCAGCCCCGGTTGTCCGATCCGTAGTGTCGAAGAAGCCTTCGACGGCGTCGATACGACCCCGTACATGGAGCATATTGGAGACCAATGGCTGCACTGGCCGGTCGAGTTCCCGCCGAACGCGCTGACGCCCGGGGAGGGGCCGGGCAACCTCAGTGCATGGCAACACGTTCTCCAGCTGATCCATTGGGTGGAACTGGCCTTCGAGACTGGCTTCGAGCGCAGCCCCGCTAGTTCGACCGCAGTGCATCACGTGCCCGATTGGCTGGAGAAGATCGTCCCCAGCCCGGAGACAGAACCTTCGCGTTACGGGTCCCACCGCTACCTCTCGCGGCTGACGCGCCTGGTTCATGAGCTGCCGGAAGATGCACACGCGCACCTGCCTCACCATCACCACGGAATTCTCTGGCTCACGGATCAGGTGCGGGGGTGGTTCCACCGCGAAACCCGGGACTTGTTGACCAAGGATGACGATCTCCGACGGATTGCGATCGGAATCGATCTCGCAATCACGATCGCCCGAGGCTTCGTCGCGGATGGCGTCTTGATTCACGGTTACAAGGCCATCGACGGAGAGGATACGCGGGCCTGGCTCGAGAGACATGGCGCGCACGATTTCAGCGTCTGGTCCGCGCCGATACGCGCGCTCTACGATCTCTGTTTTGCCTATGTGGACGGTGATCTCGATCAGCCGAATTTCTCCGCTGGCTCGTCTCTTCACGTCGTGATGCGCATCGCTTTCGAATACAAGGGCCACGTCGTCTACGAGATGAATGCGGGCATGGGCGATGTCGTGATCGCCCCAATTTACCAGGCACTCGCGAAACGGGGCGTCAAGTTCGAGTACTTCCGGCGCGTCGAGAAGCTCGAGCTCTCTGCCGACAAGAAGAGCATCGAGTGCGTGAGAATCGCCCGCCAGGTCGACCTGCTGGGCGATACCTACGAGCCGCTCCATGATTTCCAGGGATTGCCGTGCTTCCCCTCGACGCCACTGGTGGAACAGATCCGGGACGGCAGCAAGCTGAAGGGAATCAACCTCGAGTCGAAATGGAGTGGCTGGACCGACGTCGGACGCGCGGACATTCACGCGGGAGTCGATTTCGACGAGATCGTGCTGGGGATCTCGCTCGCCGGCCTCGAGACCATCTGCGAAGACCTGCGCTGTGACTCGGATTGGGTGGCGCTGCTCGACGGCATGGGAACGGTTCAAACCGCGGGCGTGCAACTCTGGATGAGCCGCGGCTTGACAGAGCTTGGTTGGACCCAACCACCGCTTCCGATCGACGCGGGGCCCGAGCCGCTCGATGTCTGGGCAGACCGAAGCGCGATCATGCACTTCGAAAACTGGCCGCCGATCCACGGACCCAAGAGCTTGCAGTATCTATGCGGTCCACTGCCCGGCAGCTTCTACGAACAGCCGAGCTCCGACCTCGAGGTGCCGGAGATCGCGCAAGAAGAGGTCGACCAGCTGACGACGCGTTGGCTCGAGGAACAATCCCAGGTGCTATGGCCGACCCTCACGGGCGAGAACGGGTTCGATTGGGATTCGCTTTACGCGCCGGGGCTCACGACCGATGGTGACCGTCTGGGCGCGCAATACGTGCGGGCCAATATCGATCCCAGCGAACGCTATGTGATGTCGCTCGCGGGGACGGGGCATCTGCGCTTCAAGCAAGGACAGACCGGTTTCAAGAATCTGGTCGTCACTGGAGACTGGACCCATACATCCTGGAATGCAGGCTGTATCGAGTCGGCCGTCCTGTCTGGGATCCACGCTGCCGAGGCCATCGCGAAGAAGACCGGCCATGGCGAACCCGAGCGTGGTTTCTTCGCCAAACTGCTCCATCGTCTCTGGAAGATCGTCCGCGGCTTGTTCTAGAGGTCGAAACCCAACGGGCCCTCGGGGTCAGTGAGGTCGGCCTTCTCCGCTATTTCGGGGACTCTCCGATGCCCCATCCCCTCAGGTTGTCTTCAGTCGGGGCGCACGGTGGTTGGCTCCCGCTGAGATCCCCTTCGCCCTCAGTCCCCCGGCGCTTCTCCGCGCAGACCACTCGACCTCGCGAATCGTAGACGATTGCGGCGGGCAGGCTCGCAACCCCGAAATGCCTTTGGATCTTTTCGGCGCTCGCCACGAGAACTTTCAGCCACGAGGACCCCTCATTCGTAGAGTAGAACAGGAGCTCCGAAGCATCCGAGATCTGATAGTCGCGAAAAGCCGAATCTCCATCGGCAGCCAACGCAAGGAAGTCGATCCGTTCGTTGTAGGTGCTCCGCAGGCTGGCCACTGTTCGCGCCTGCGCGGTAGACCACGGCTCCCCTGCCTTCCAGAAGAACAAGTAGAGTGGTCGATGGTTCTCCTGGTAGGAATCAAGTGGCACGGTCCGTCGCCAAGGCAGTTCCTGCGCCTGAAAGCCTGACAGACCTCGTGAATGGGCTCCCAGGAAGGGGGCGTAGCTCGACGAAGTTGGTGCCGAAGGCGCAGGATCGTCACCGGATGGCGACTCGTCTGAGGGATCAGAGAGGAAGTCGTCCGCGATTTCGTCCCAGAGATCCGAGAGACCATCGTCGGCTTCCTGGCCAGGCGACTCACCTGATCCCTCTGCCATTTCTTGGAGCCATGGTGCGGTCGTCTCCTGGTATTCGAGCAGATGGAACGACGAGCCTCTTACGCCGTCGGTGCTGAACAGATCCAGCGGTAGGCCAGCTTCCGGCGATACGCAGGCACTGGCGGAGACGCCAGGGCCGCCATGCCGAATGGAATGACGGAAACTGACAGACTGCCCATTCATTCCGGCAAATGAGCACCGTGCCCCACTCGTCTGGATCGTAGCCCCGCGGACGGTTGGATGAGCAACCGAGAAACCCTCCGGCCAGGAAAGGCGATCGACAGGCGAGTCGAACAGGAGGGCTGCCCGCAACAGCTGGTGAGCCGTTCCGAGCGCGGCAGGCTGACCTTCTGATGGAGGAGGCCCCGAGGCCCAAGATTCGGGTGAGGTAGCGCGGACTGATCCGGAGCGGCTCAGCGAGTGGCCTTCCAGGCTGGTCGCCTCGGCACTCACTATCCAATCCAACATTTCCACGGCCTTGAAATCGATCCGTAGCCGATACTCGACCGTGCTGTCGTCGACATCAAGTTGGATGACACTATAGGTTGCCGTGGTGTCGCCGCGGAAGACCAGAGGCGTCCAGTACCTGTCTTGCGTGCCAGCTGAAGCGAGTGTGGAGAATGCGATGCCAGCCAGCAGAAACTCGAAGTAGCGTTTCATGTGGATCTACCTCTCGTGCGGGCGGAGCAGAGGCGCAAAACAGTCTGGTGCCCGAAACACTGGCCCTTGAAACAGGCTTCTGATTTGCGGCTTTGCGCCCTGGCGGTACACGTCTTCAGTTCGGGGAGCTTCGGCCGCGTGAAGCACACACCCCATTCGATCCGGCACTTCGGAGCATCCGGACTGAGGGAGCCAGGGCGCGGCAGAGAAATCGGCGCAGACGATCCAAACCAGCCAGTCATCCTCGGGCACGCCGAGTTCTCGCTGCAAGCCCTCCGATCAGCCGGCACAACACGCCACGCTGTCGATCGGCACACAGGAGTCTCCGAAGCACGGGCCATCACCGGCGAGCCGATGACCATGGCAGCCACCGCTCCCAAGGGCACGAGCATCGATCGCATCACGCTTTCCTGTTCTCGTGGCCGCGGTTCCGGAGCCGAGAATGGGTACCGCCATTGCCCAGCATGCGGGCCGCGATGCACTGCAATCGATGCTACTGCCTTCCTTCGAGCTGTCCAGACTCGACCGCCATCAGCTGAACGGCCCATTGGATTCGACCGGCGAGCGACCCTCTCCGAGGTTGGAGACCTTGAGGCTATGCTTCGTTGAGTTCGCGGGATCGTGAGGATGAGGAGAATCTCCCCATGAACGAGGCAGGGCCGAAGGACGACTCCGAGAACCTGCGCGAGCTCGAACTCATCGACATCGAGGACATCTTTGTCTCGGGCGGCGATGCGGGCCGGGTGCGATTGACCCGCCGAGTGCCAGCGGTCGGAGAGCTAGTCCGGGATTCGGCGGGCTTCTACTTTCTGGCACCGGAAGAGGATTTTCGGGGCGGAGGAATGGGCTCGATTCGTCTTCACTCCCTCGGCGCGGAGGCAAAACGCCGGTTCGTGGGAAGGGTCGTCAAAGTGGCCGGGATCTTCGAGGACGACAAAGGCCTCGACGTCGAAGCCGTAGCCCTCGAGGATGAACCTTTCGCGGACTCGTGAAGTGCATGCAAACCCGTCGCACAAGGCCGAAACCGCGGCCTGGCTTGCCACCAGGAGCCGTCTCTTGGCAGCGACCACCCATCGCCCGAAACATTCTGACGACGTACACCTATGAGAGATCGAGTCAGGCGATCCGAGCCTTCCATGCTCTCGCCCATGCATGCCGGCCCAAGGTGAAGACCTCAGCTTCGCCAGCTACGGCGCGTCCACGATCAACGCCGGCAACGGAGCCGATCAATCCCGCTCAGATCCGTTCCGCGCGTCACTCGTACTTGAACACCTCGTCGTCGAGCTTGATGTCCGGAATGTCGTTCTTCTCCGCCCAGTAGTCCTGGCTGTGCTGCCAGTCCGGTTTGTCACCTCGTTTCGGCAGCAGGTGCATGCTTCGCATCAGGTAGCCGGGGTTGAAGTTCTCCGGGTCCATCCAGGGCAGGAGCGGCATGTCCTTGTCTTGCTCTCGGAGGGCGGGGGTGACCTTCTCGAGACCGTTCTCCTTCATGTAGTTGAGGAGCCGGCACACGAAGTCGCAGAGCAGTTCGACGCGCAGGGTCCAACTGGCCCGGAAGTAGCCGAAGACCCAAAGCATGTTGGGAACGCCAGTGAACATCATGCCGCGGTAGGTGACGGTCTCGGAGAAGTCGACGGGAGCGCCATCGACGGCGAACTCGATATCGCCCAGCACGCTCAGGTTGAAGCCAGTCGCGGTGACGATGATGTCGGCTTCCAGGGTCTCGCCCGATTTCAGCAGGATGCCCTTCTCTGTGAAGCGCTCGATCTCGTCGGTCACGACCGAGGCTGCGCCGGAAGCGATCCCCTTGAAGATGTCGCCGTCCGGGACGAAGGCGATGCGTTGTCTCCAGGGCCTGTACGACGGGGTGAAGTGTTTCTCCACATCGTAGTCGGGGCCCAGCAGGGCACGAACCGCTCCGATCAGCTCGCCCTTCAGGAACTCCGGCTGCTCGAAGGACAGCCGGGTGATCGCGGCTTGATCGTGCAGGATCTTCCTGCGCGTGATCTCGTGGATCCAGGTCTCGTCGATCTCCAGCTCGCGCAGTTGATCGGCGAGCTCGTTCTGGTTGAGGCCCGGAATGAAGTAGGTCGGAGAGCGCTGCAGCATCGTGACGTGGCCACAATCTCCGGCGATCGCCGGAACCAGCGTCGCCGCGGTGGCGCCCGAGCCGATGACCACGACGTTCTTTCCCTTGTAGTCCAGATCCTCCGGCCAGGTCTGCGGGTGGACGATCTGTCCGTTGAAATCCTCCATCCCTTCCCAGTCGGGCGTGTAGCCCTTGGCGTGCCTGTAGTAGCCCTGGCACATCCACAGGAAGTTGGCGGTGAAGCTCAGCTGCTCCCCGGTTTCCGTGCGGATGGCTTCGAGCGTCCAGAGATTCTCTTCGCTGGACCAGCTGGCCGTGGTGATCTTGTGCCCGTAGCGGATGTGTCGGCCGAGATCGTTCTCGTCGATCACCTCGCCCATGTAGGTGAGGATCTCCGCTCCCGTGGCGATCGGCGGGCCGGTCCAGGGCTTGAAGCGATAGCCGAAGGTGTAGAGATCACTATCGGAACGGATGCCCGGGAAGTGGTGCATCTGCCACGTGCCACCGAAGCTCTCGAGGGCTTCGAGCGCCACAAAACTCTTGTCCGGGCATTGCTGGGTAAGATGGTACGCGGCGCCCACTCCGGAGATTCCGGCTCCGACGATCAGGACATCGAAATGTTCGGGTTGGCTTTGTGTGCTCGACATCGGTCGCTCCTGGAATGGCGAGGAAAATCCCGACCCGCCTGGTCATCCAATCCTAAACAATATTTCAGATCCGAACCCAGGTCATCTCGTGCAGGCCCAGGCCACGTGCCGTCCGGTCCGCGTCTTCAGGAAGACGGTGAGGTCGGCGCCCGCCTCGCTGCGGCATCCCCGCCGTTCATGCGTGCAGGATCTCCCCACAAACAATTCGGACAATCCCTGCCCTCTACCGGCTCCGGCAGGGGCCGCTCCGGGTCCAGGTCGTAGACTTCGGCGGGAAGCAGATCGTTCCACTGCATGTCCGAGACGTCGGGGACGGCTACCGGGAGCGGGTGCCCCCAGTCGTGGTCGATCACGGCATCCCAGCCCCCGTGGAGCTTGGTGGCCAGGACCACCCCGTTGATCAGGATTCCGTCCTCGCTCTGGTAGGTCATCCCGCCGGTTGCCGGATCCTTCGTCAACCGGCCCAACTTATCCGTCGTATTGCGGAGCTTGCGGTAGAGCTCGACGTCGCCCATTTCCTTCGCCACCCACATTCCGAACACGTGCGCGACCGGATCGGATGTGCCGCCCTTCTCCCCGTCCACGGTCGCATACGGGCCGAACTCGGTGACGAAGACCTCCTTCCAGATGGGATACAGCCGTTCGGACCATTCCGGAACGATCGGGCGCAAGAAGGTGATGATCCAGGCGTTGTTGTAGCCGAGCAGGCGCGTATCGACGACATCGTGGCTCGGGTGGTACTGGCGATAGAAGAGGCCCGTCTCCGGATCGATCATGCGCTTCTCGATGAAATCCAGCGTCCAGGCGATCTCGTTCTCACGATAGGTCGTGCCGAAGAGCTGGTCGTAGATGTGAAGACTGAGCATGCCGATAGCGTTGCATTCGACGAACCAGTGGTCGGGTTCACAGGTCGTGCCTTCGTAGACCCCCCCGTGATGAAGGCGCATCTCGTCCGCGATCTGATTGGTGAGCCACGTGTATTCGCGTGCGTAGCGGAGATCTCCGGTAGTGAGCTGGTAGAGGCCGTACATGAGGTTCAGGTGGCCCTTGTACATGATGTTCTGGAACGAGATGGGGTCCTCGCCGAATCCCATCTCCGTGAAGTCACCCCATACGAGCCGCGACTTCATCTTCTGGATCATCATGGAGAGCAGGTGCTCGAGCTGCGGGCGTTGCTCGGGGGCGAATCGCATCGCCGAGGGGATTCCGTAGGAGGAGAATGCGATCGTGTACTTCCAGAAGAGCCGCCGTTCCCGGTTCCAACCCTCGAAGAGATCCCCGCTGGCGCTGAGCGTCCGGTATCCGTTCAGCACCTCCGTCAGCTGTCCGATCTCGTCCTCCTGGAGCTT
This sequence comes from Deltaproteobacteria bacterium, assembly GCA_019312665.1. Lineage (GTDB taxonomy): Bacteria > Myxococcota_A > UBA9160 > UBA9160 > UBA6930. The sequence goes on from JAFDCZ010000003.1 coordinate 19,199, forward strand.
TCGATCGGCCGCTGGATCGAAGTAGCGCTCGGCGTCGGTCAGGCCGAAGGGCAGGAAACGGCCACCCGCGTAGACGAGTCCGCAAGCGATCAGGAGGGCTGCTGCCTGGAGGAACCGGCGCGGGGACATCTTCATTGCGTTCTCCGGGGCGGGCATGAACAGGCCCGCCCGCGTCCCCTCAATCTACCCTTCCCCGGAACACCGGTCTCGTTGCCAGGAGCCCTGCTACGTGAGCCGGACTCCCTGCTTTCGGAGCGCGTCCTGAACCCTGCCGATATCCACCTCACGCGAAGGAACGCCCGATTCTAGTGAGATGGCCGAGGCCACGCCCGCACCCTGGCCGGTAACCGTGCAACACATCATCTGACGGGTCGCCGCGTGAGAGACCTTGTCGCCGGCGACGCAGCGGCCAGCGACGAGGAGGTTCTCGACCTGCTTGGGAACCGTGATCCGGAACGGCACCTGGAAGTAGCGCCCGGTCGAGGGCATGATCGCAATGCCGTTGCCGTCGAGGAACTCGGGGAAGATTCCGATCGAGTCGTCGAACTCTGCCTGGTTCAGCACGTCATGCTCCGTGAGATCGTATTCGCCGAGGATCTTGCGCGACTCTCGGCAACCGATCGATGCACCGATGGTCCGAAGCCGAGCTTCTTCGAAGCCGGGCGCGTACTTCTTGAGGGCCGCCACCGCCCACATGACACGCTGGCGGCCTTCGATCTCGCCGCGCGTCAGATCCCAGACGTCCGTCGAATCGATGCCTGCCATGTGGATGGCATTCATGTTCGGAATCTCACCAGCGTCGGTGAAGCTTCCCCAGTAGCTCTCCATGCGCACGTCCTCGGGGATCTCGCCGGCTTCCTTGGCCTTGTCGAAGGGCTCGCGGATGTAGGTGCTGAATTCGGTCGCTTCCTTCTCGCCCGAGGCGTCTCCCCAGTCTGCGATGGAGCTCGGGTTCTTCAGGATGTGGGTGATGAATTTCTCGAGATCGATACCGCTACAGCCGAAGTTCACGGTCGCGCCTTCGAGATCTTCCTTTGGATCGATCCAGAAAGGGGCGCCCGCGCGAGCGGCCACATCGCCGTCACCCGTGGCATCGATCACGCGCTTCGCCAGGATCGCCTGGCGCCCCGACTTGCTCTCGGTGATGACACCCGTGATCGCACCGTCCGCCTGGAGGACATCCACGATCTGGGTGTGCAGAAGGGGCACGATGCCCGCCTCCTGGATCATCTGGTCGGCAATGAACTTGAAGACCTCGGTATCGAGCACCTGGTAGTGATTCACCTGAAGGCTCGCGTTCATGGCCTTCGCTCGCTGCTCGAACTCGACGCCGATGCCGCCGGCATCGACCGTCTTTTCCGTCGTCCGATACCAGGCGATGGTGCCGACCATGGATTGGGCGATGACGCCGCCAAAGCAGCCGTAGCGCTCGACCAACATCACCCGGGCGCCCTGGCGCGCGGCGCCGAGCGCGGCAGCCAGCCCACCCGGGCCGCCTCCGACCACCAGTACATCCGTCTCCGCCAGGATGGGAGTCTGCCTGGCCGGCTCTTCGATCACTGCCATATCGTCTCCTTCCTCTCTCACTTGAGATGTTGAAACGGATTGCGTGATTCGTCGAGAGGGCAGCGTTCCCGCAGCGGCCCGATGAGGTTACCCTGTGTCGCCTGTTTGGCCCCGAGGGCCCAGCCTCGGAAGGAGAAAAAGATGATCCTGCTCGACCCGAAGAATCTCGATCGCAGCTATCCCGATGAGCGAAGTGCCGAGATCATGCGCAAGACCGTCGAGTTCTTCGAGACCAAGGGCAAACGGAAGCTTCTCGAGGATTACTACGACCGGGCGTGGTACGCGGACTTCCTCGAATTCGTCCGCAAGGAACGCATCTTCGCCTCCATGTGCACGCCGGCCGGCGAAGGCGCACCCGATGTGCGGTGGGATACGTGGCGCAATTGCGAGTTCGCCGAGATCCTCGGCTTCTACGGGCTTCCGTACTGGTACACGTGGCAGGTTTCCGTGCTCGGCCTCGGCCCGATCTGGATGACCGAGAACGAGGCCCTCCGCGAACGCGCGTCCAAGGCCCTCGAGGATGGCGGCATCTTCGCCTTCGGTCTCTCCGAGAAGACCCATGGCGCCGACATCTACTCCACCGACATGGTGCTCACCCGCGATGGCGATGGCTGGCGCGCGAACGGGCGCAAGTACTACATCGGCAACGGGAACGAAGCCGCAATCGTCTCCACGTTCGGTCGCTTCGAGGAGGGCGACGAATACGTGTTCTTCGCGGTCGATTCGAATCATCCGAACTATCACCTGGTGCAGAATGTCGTTGCGAGCCAGAACTACGTGTCCGAGTTCGAGCTGCGCGACTACCCGGTGCGGGAGGAGGACATCCTCCACCGCGGCCGCGGCGCCTGGGATGCCGCGCTGAACACGGTGAACATCGGAAAGTACAACCTGGGCTGGGCCTCGATCGGCATCGCCACCCATGCCCTCTACGAGGCGATCACCCACGCCAACAACCGCGTGCTCTACGGGAACCGGGTCACCGAGATGTCCCACGTGCGCCGCATGTTCGTCGAGGGCCACGCGCGGCTCGTCGCGATGAAGCTCTTTGCGCTGCGCGCGGCCGACTACATGCGATCCGCCTCCTCCGACGATCGCCGCTACCTGCTCTACAACCCGATGGTGAAGATGAAGACCACCACCCAGGGTGAGGCCGTGATCAATCTCTTCTGGGACGCGATCGCCGCGAAGGGCTTCGAGAAGGACATGTACTTCAGCCAGGCTGCCATCGACATCCGCGGACTGCCGAAGCTCGAGGGCACGGTCCACGTCAACATCGCCCTGATCTCGAAATTCATGCCCAACTACTTCTTCAACCCGGCCGAGTACCCGGAAATCAGCCGACAGGACCACGGCCGCAACGACGATTTCCTGTTCAACCAGGGGAGCGCTCGCGGACTCGGCCAGATCCAATTCCACGACTACCGGAAGGCCTTCGAAGGCGTCGACCTTCCGAACGTTCGCATCTTCGCCGAGCAGACCGAAGTCTTCCGCCGGATGCTTCAGGAGGCGCCCCCCGGGCCCGACCAGATGAAGGACGTCGACTTCTTGATGGCGGCTGGCGAAATCTTCGCGCTCGTCGTCTACGCCCAGCTCATCCTCGAGAACGCACGCATCTACGAGATCGACGCCGACCAGCTCGACCAGATCTTCGAGTTCATGGTGCGCGATGTCGCAGAGCACGCCCTCCAACTCTTCGGCCAGGCGAGTAGCAACGACGTGCAGATGGCCCTCTGCCAGGAGATGATGCGCAAGCCCGAACACGACCCGGACCGCTACGCCCGTGTCTGGGAGCGACACGTCGAGCCCCTCGACGGCGCCTATTCGATGAATCCCTGAGATCACGCGATCCGGTCGAACTTCATACCGGACGAGACGCGGAAATGCCTAGACTCGGGGTCGTGCATCAGGGAACACCCGCGTGGCGCACCCGCGCCGAGCATTGGTTCGAGGCTCCGGAGCGCAAGCTCCCGGGTGGCCGTTGGCTGCGCACGAGCCTCCGCACACTGCATCTCATTGCAGTCGGAGCGCTCTACGGCGGGCACGTATACGGCGTCGATGCCGATCGACTCGTGCCTGCCCTCGTCGCCGTCCTCGCCAGTGGTGGAACGCTCGTCGTCTTCGAAGTCTGGCAGGCGCGCATCTGGTTGGTCCAGGTGCGAGGCATTGCCACGTTCTTCAAGCTGGGGCTCGTCGCCGCCGTCAGCTTCGCCTGGGAGCTTCGGCTCGCGCTGCTGACCCTCGCGCTGATCATCGGCAGCGTGAGCTCCCACATGCCAGGCCGCTGGCGGTACCATTCCCTGCTGCACGGGCGAGTCGTCGGCCCCACAGAGAAGGGCTGAGTGCGTTGAGTTCGAAACCCGCGCCCGATGAGCCGACCGCCCTGCCTGCCGCTTTGTTCGCGCTGGGCTTTCGCCCGTTCTTCCTGGCCGCCGGTGTTGCCGCCATCATCCTGGTCGCCACCTGGGTGGCCGCGCTCCGCGGCGTCGCGCTCCCCACGGTGTACGACCCGGTCGGAGGCCCCATGGCCTGGCACGGCCACGAGATGCTCTTTGGCTACGTCAGCGCGGTGATCGCGGGCTTCCTGCTCACCTCCGTCCGCAACTGGACCGGGCAGCCGACGCCAACGGGCCCACGGCTCGTCGGACTGGCGGCGCTCTGGCTGGCGGGCCGCGTCGCGCCCTTCCTGCCCGCGAGCATCCCTCCGGCCTGGGCCGCCGGCATGGATCTCGCCTTCCTGCCCGCACTGACACTCGCGCTTGCCATTCCGCTGTTGCGCCAGGGCGCGGCCCGCAATCTGGTGTTCGTCCCGATCCTGCTCGCGTTGACAGCCGCCAACGTGATGTTCCACCTGCAGGTGCTGGGCATTGCAGCCACCGGACGCACGGGGCAACTGCTGGCGGTCGATCTGATCGTGCTGGTGATCACGATCATCGGCGGCCGGGTGCTGCCCTTCTTCATCGACCGTGCCCTCCCAGAGGCCCACCCTGTCACGAGACCTGGGTTGGACGCGCTCTGCGTTGCCGCCGTCGTCGCACTCGCCGTGCTTCGCTTGCTCGGCGCAGATGACGCGCTGCGCGTGGTCGCAGGGCTCGCCGCCGCGCTCCATGCGGCACGGCTCGCCGGCTGGCATGACGCGCGGCTCTGGTCGAAGCCACTCCTCTGGGTGCTCTATCTGGGCTACGCATGGCTCGTCGTCGGCTTTGCAATGACCGCGCTCTCGGGCGTCATGCCTCGCTTCACATCGCTGGCCCTGCATGCGTTCACCGCGGGAGCCATGGGATCGATGACCCTCGGCATGATGACGCGCGTCTCACTCGGTCATACCGGACGCCCGTTGGTCGCTTCAGGTGCGGCGCTCTTCAGCTTCGTCGCCATCCTCGCGGCCGGCCTCATCCGCGTTCTCATCCCCGCCGTCGCGCCGAGCCTGTACAACGACCTGATCGCGGTCGCCGGGCTCCTTTGGATCGCGGCCTTCCTGCCCTTTGTCGCGGCCTTCGGGCCCATTCTCATTCGGCCGCGGCCCGATGGACGGGCGGGTTAGCCCTCGCTCGATTGAATCTCCTCGGATTCTCCGACCAGCTCGTAGACCGCGTTCCGCATTTCGGCCAACGAGAATGGCTTGGCGAGAAATCTCGTGGGGACGTCACCGGACTCGGAGAGATCCAGCTGTCGATCGCTATAGCCTGACACGAACAGCACGGGTAATTCCGGCTGGCCCGACCGCAAGCGCGCAGCCAGTTCGGGGCCACGCATCTCCGGCATCACGACGTCGGAGATCAACAAATCGATCCTTCCGCGCGCTGCTTCGCGGAGCGCAGCAGGGCCATCCGCCGCTTCGACCACCTCGAAGCCGTCTCGGCGCAAGCAATCGCGCACCAGGCGCCGCACGCTTTCCTCGTCCTCCACCAGCAACACACGCCGGCCGCTGGCGACGAACGCCGGTGCGGGGGCCGGCTGCGCTGCCTCATCGACAACCGGCTGGCCACTCACCCGCGGAAAGAAGAGCGCGACCTCCGTGCCAAGGCCCGCCGTGCTGCTCAGCTGAATGCCGCCGTGGCTCTGCTCGACGATACCGTACACCGAAGCCAGGCCGAGCCCTGTGCCCTCTCCGACTTCCTTCGTCGTGAAGAAGGGCTCGAAGGCGCGTTCCAGCGTCTCGGGCGCCATGCCGGTGCCGGTATCCGCGACGACCAGCCGCACATACTCTCCAGCCGGAACACCAAGCGCCGCCGCCTCCTCTCCCTCGATCTCTGTCTTGCTCGTTTCGATGCGCAGCGATCCACCGTCGGGCATCGCGTCGCGCGCATTGCTCGCCAGGTTGACCAGGACCCGTTGGATCTGGCTCGGATCGACATCGACGGCCCAAGGAGCCGCGTCGAGCCGAAGCTCGAGGCTCACTTCCTCGCGGATCAGGCTCTTCAACATCTCCTTGAGGTCCGTCACCAACCCATCGAGTGTCATCCGCCGGGGCTTGAGCACCTGTTGGCGGCCGAAAGCGAGGTGCTGTCCGGTGAGCGAAGCCGCCCGTTGGGTGGCGCGGCGAATCTGCTTCACCGGCTCGCTCGCATCGAGCACATCCGCATAACCAGCGATCACGGTCAGCAGGTTGTTGAAATCGTGGGCAACGCCGCCGGCCAGCACACCCAGGCTCTCGAGCTTCTCCGCGGCCCGCAGCCGCTCGCGCTCTTCCCGCTCTCGGGTGATGTCGCGGCCGGCAAAGATCCAGCGCTCCTCTCCGTCCTGCGTTCGGTATCGGCTAGCTACAACCTCTTGCCAAACAAGGCTGCCGTCGCGATGCCGATTCTCGATTTCATAGCGACGGCCCGATTCCATACGACTTTCGACGGGCTCGGCGCCCTGCGATGTGGTCACCGCGAGCACCCCCGCTGGATGGCGCCCCAGCATCTCGTCCGGCGAATAGCCCAGCACCGATTCGAAGCGGGGGTTCACGTAGAGCACGATGCCGTCGCGATCCGTCTCGACGATGGTCTGGAACGAATCGTCGCTGAGCGCCCGGAACCTCGCCTGTTCCACCTCGAGGTGACGGGATGTGGCCTCCGCAGCCCGCCGGGCGCTCTCCGCCTCGGCCACGGCGCGGCTGCGTACCATCTCGCCCAGCACGGCGACCCCGAAGAACGCTGCGGTGAAGGCGATCGTCGACCAGGTGACCGCCAGGGGCGTCTGCGATGCCGCGCTCAGCCGTTCGCCCTGCCATACCGCCAGGGGCCACGCGCTCAGGACAACGACCGCCACCCAGCCCCACCCGTCACGAATCCCGATCAGCACCACGGCGGCCAACGGCACGACGAAGAGAAAGACCATGGAGAGGGTCTGGCCCCAGACCAAGGTCGCTTGGCCCGCTAGATCGAGGAACACACCCAGCGGGATCCATGACGCGGCTGCGCGATTCGAGCGAGTGAGCCATAGGGTCGGCAACGGGAGAGCCCACAGGAATGTGGCCAACCAGGACAGGCGAGCCCCGACGGGGTTGCCTCCCTGCTCTGCCACCCACGCGCCGATCGCCCCGACCCCAACGAGCAGGATCGAGACACCCGCCAGGAGCCGAGCGCGTGAGCGCGCCTCAGGCCCACCGGTCTCGAGGACGCGAGCAGGCAGCAAGTGGTCGAGCAGGCTGCTGGTCAGGAAATCCGCGCGAGGCCCACGATCCCCCCCTGGAGCAAGGCCCTGAGGATACAGGCTGCGGAACCTCGTGCAGCGCCTAAACTACTCGCATATGTCCAACGAGAACACCCGAAAAACTGAATCCCTCCCGCCTCATAAGACGCTCACCACCTACTACGATTCGGATCCGGAGCGGAGCGCCTACGTCCACGATCTCTTCAAGCGGACGGCGCCCCACTACAACACGATCGAGCGGATCTTCGGCAACTTCGGCCTGACCTACCGGCGCCTTTCCCTTCGCTTCAATGGCCTGAAGCCCGGCATGAAGGTGCTGGACGTGGCAATCGGCACGGCCGCCGTCTCTCGCGGCGCCGTGAAGCTCGTCGGGCCTACCGGCAGGGTCTACGGCGTGGACCCTAACGAGGGCATGCTGGCCGAGGCTCGGAAGAACTTCGACGGGCCCCTCACCCGGGGCGTCGCCCAATCCTTGCCCTTCAAGAGCAACACGTTCGATTTCGTGACGATGGGCATCGCCCTGCGACACGTCTCGGATTTGAAGGCGACCTTCTCCGAGTACCACCGCGTACTCAAGCCAGGCGGCAAGGTATGGCTGCTCGAAGGCCACGTTGCCAAGAGCCGAATCGGCCACGCCCTTACCCGTTTCGTCTGGAAAACGGCCATACCTGGCCTCACGCTCCTGTTCACCCGCGATCGCGATGCCAAGCTGCTGATGGACTACTACTGGGACACGGTGGAGCAATGCGTCCCCGAGGAAGAGATCGTCGCAGCCATGGCAAGCGCCGGCTTCGAGCACGCCCGCGTGCGCGTCACGATGCCCGGAGCCTTCTGCGAATACAAAGGCCAGAAGGCGACCTAGCATCGCGGGAAGTACCGCGTGGAGTCTGTTTCGGTTGGCCCCGGGACCCTAGAGAGCCGGTGACTGATCCCTGGTCCGCTTCGCGTCTCGTTGCGGATCGCGGGACGGGGGGTGGCCAGCGCTCCATGGCTCACCAGACCCTCGAACGCGCGTGCACCGAGTTTGCCGAGCTCGCGATGCGAGGGCGCGTACTCTCGGGCCTGGCTCCGCTTTTACTTCCGCGCTGACCACCCCCCGTCCCGCGATCGGCTGTGCTGGTAGCCGGGACCGCTTCGCCGGGGCTGGGCGCGGGCCGGGCGGAAATAAAGCGCAGGCATAGGTGCCGTTTGGCGTGCGCGTAGGTTGCCCGTGGCGAAGCCACAAAGGGCAACACCCTGTCCAGCTCCCTACGCGGCCACCCGACCCCCGGCCGAGCCATTCCGCCCGGCCTGTGCCCAGCCCCGGCGACTCGCGTTCGCGCACGAGAAGCAAAGCGGCTTCAACGAGTCCGAGAGTCGATCGGAGGTGCCCGGTTAGTCGGCTCCGTCGGTTCGGGGGAAGCCTAGTTCGGCGAGGTGGCCGGCGATGTCCTGGCCCGCGCTTCCGACGTTCACGTTCTTGTCGATCTTGCGGATCACGCCCTCGCGGTCGATGTAGAAGGTCCAGCGCTTGGCGAACAAGCCTCCGAAACCGCGGACACCGTAGGCCTTGGCGGCCTCCCCCGTGATATCGGAGAGCAAGACCTGTTCGGCATTCAGGGATTCGGCGAACTCCTGGTTCTTCTCCGGGTCGTCGAGGCTCACCATGAAGACGGCCGCGTCGAAGGCCGCGAGATCGGAGGCACTGTCACGCAGCGCCTTGAGCTCCTCCGTTCAACCCTTGGTGAAGGCTTTGGGGAACCAGGCGAGAACCACGCCTTTTGTTCCCACGAAATCTTCCAAGGCGTAGGCCTTGCCGTCGGAACCGCTAAGACGAAAAGCCGGCGCGACTGATCCGACAGCGAGATCGGCGGCGCCAGCCACCGAAGCGAGCAAGCCCCCGGCCAGTAGAGCCATGCAGAATCGCCAATTCGTGCGTCGCATCCGAGCCTCCTTGCCGCAAACATAGCCTTCCGTCAAAGGTCGGCGACCATCCTCTGCGCGTGATGCCTCCCGCCTTCGGGCGTGCGCATTCCCGGCACCAGGCTTGGTTCCCCATGGCGGCGGAAGCCCAACGCTTCGAAGAAGCGGATCGCTGCATGGTTCTCCCCGATCGTGCCTAGATGACATCCCGGGGAGCCCTGTTCGCGGAGCTGGCTGAACCACGCCTCCATCAGGCGCTTCCCGGCGCCGCGACCCCGTGCGGGCGGCAGCAGGTCGATATGCAGATGAGACGGCCAACGGGGGTCATCGAGCTCGCCGCCCGGGAGGCCGGATCGAAGGACATCTCGGAAGGAATGCCAGAAGAAACCGGCGGTACCGGGACGAAACAGCAGCCCGTGGCGAAGCATCGCGCGCAAGATCGCCTTCTCGTCGCCAGGCGCCCGCTGTGTATCGACGCAGCCCGCCAGGTAGCCCAATACCTCGCCCGATTCCTCGACCACCCACATCGATTCGGGCTCTTCATCGGTGTAGTAGCCGGACCAGATGTCGGAAAAGCTCGCGCGATGCCGCCAGTAGAATGTCGGCGGCTCACCCATGTAGCCCGTCTCATACGTGACGTGGCGAACCCCTTGGCGATCGGAAGCCCGATACGGTCGGATGATCAGATCAGGAATGGCGTGCCTCGACCTTTCCCCTCTACGATACCAGCAGAGCGGGAGGAGAAGCATGCGGCGTGGATCTCATCTGTGGATGGCTTGGCTGATCGTGCTGGCCGCGCCGGCAGATGGACGAGATGCCAAGGGCACGAGCTCCCCCCCCGTCACACAGGCCGGCTCGGGGAGCGCCTTGCCGCCAGCGCCGTAGAATCCCTTGCCTCGCGTCGGTGGCAAGACGTTGCGCACGCACAGCGGGCCTACCACACAGCAGACCGGTACTCGGCAATCCCAGGTTCCCCACGGGACCAGCCAGCCTCATGCGGAGGGAAGTGAGGTCACACGCACGGGCGCCTCGTCCAGCCTCCTCGAAGCCTGGGTCGCCGCACCCGAGTTGATCCTCGGCAACATGTGCAGTGCGCTGTAGAAGTTCAACATGTTGCCGATCCTTTCGACGCGCCAGCAGTTCCCGAAGGACCATCCGATCCGGCTGCGTATCAAGGCGACCCTCGATGACTCACCGATCGCAGGCACCGCGAGTGGATGTCCGAGTGAAAGCCGAGCTGCCGGACGGACGGATAGGCGTGGGAACCATCGGCGTGCGGGCCCCGGACGTCAGCGATGAGATCGAGTGGATCGAGCCTCGAGTTCCGCTGGTCATCCTGGCAGGCAGAGACCTGTACGAGCTGGACGACCTCCCCCTGCGAGCACGCTACACCCGCAACGGGACGAGCGTAGAGGCCGAGGGCCTGCTGCCGATCCTTCCGATCCGGCGCCAGATGCTCCTCTCGCCCGATCCGAGCATGCCCGCGGAGATTCATCCCAGCTACCAGGTGGGGCCGGGGACTACGGTGGATCCGGGGGCCTGGCTACACGTCGAGGAGGAGCCCGGACGATGTGCTTCTCCACCCCTCCGGGAGCTCTCTCAGGAAATCGAGTGGACCCTTCGCCCGCCTGGCGGGGCCACCCGCCCGCTGGTGCCCCCGGAGCCCCTCCAGGAGTCCGGGAAGTATCGCGTGCTGGCCCGCTCTACCCGCTTTCCTCGGGCGGGGCCTTCGTCGATTGGATCGAGATCGAGGTCCTCCCCTCCCGTGCCACCGTGAGGGTGGGCCCGGTTCAGCCCGGCCTGGCAAGACCCGGAGTGAATTCAATACGATGAGAGGCCCGAACTCTCGATCTCAGCGGCTCCTTCTCCGCTTGCCGGCCCCCCGGCGCTCGTGCTCCAGGTAAGCCGCCACGGTTGCTCGGACATCGACGTCCTCCACCTCCAGCTCGAAGGCCGTTCCGGCCGGCGGAAAGCCCACCCTGTACTCCGCTCCGTCTGGGCTGCGCTCGAGCAGACCGTGATCCACGAGCAGGCGACGCAGAGTCACATGGTCTGTGCAGATGGCGGGAGTCACGTCGCGGCCCCGGGCGCGCAGCAGAAGGTTGATCTCGCGCTCGCTGTAGCTCCGGCTGCTATCCATCAGCATCAGGATGCTCTTAATGAGGATCTGGCGGTCGCGGCGACGCCGGGGGAAACGACGAGGCCCGCGGTCCACGGCCAGGCGAAGCAGCCTATCCAGGAACTCGTCTAACGCAATCATGGCTCTCCTGGCGCCCTGATCTCCAATGAATCGCCCTGAACTGTGGCGGGTTGGTGGTAATATGCGCTAACACACCCCCGTTTGGGGGAGGTAACAATGGCAAGTCGAAGAGACTGGCAAACTATCATCGAGCGTCTGAATCAGAGCCAGAGTGGCGTGATGCGGATCAACATGGGTTCACCCGGGAGCGCGCAGGTCACTCGCTGCCGCCTGCTCGCCGAGTGGAACAACCTCGAGGCGACTACGGTCGGCTCGATGCTCGAGCTGCGCCTCCGCTAGTACGCTGGCGCTGTCCCTGAGAACTGCGCCACTCTCGGACACGTTCCGGAGACAGGTTAGGTTCGGCTCGTGAACCCCAGGCTTCCTGGCCTTGTCCTATGCCTGTTGGGCTTGCTCGCGAGCCTGGGTGTGGGCTGCGGCGAGCTGCAACGGCCGTTGACCAGTGCGATCGAGCTGCGGCTTCGGGAGGTCTACGACGCGGAAGCGTGGCTTCGCCGCGTGCCCGCGGAACTCGCCATCTCGCTTTTTGCACGGGCCAAGCTGGAGGGCTTCGTCAGCGAACTCGAGCTCCCGGCGGATGTGCGTACCCGCGTCCGAGCTCGAATTCAGGCCCGTGATTTCGTCGATGAACTGGTGCCGTTCCTGCTCTTCTTGCGCGAGATGTACACCGCGCCGGAAGGCCGAAGCGCCGAAACCTTCGATGACCACCTGCGCGGCTCCTTCCAGCCCGGCAACGGGATCCCGGGCATGGAACATTCCATGTTTCGGTGGAAGAAGGCCCCGGAGAACGAGGAAGCAGCAGAGCTTCCGAATCTCGACCCCGAGCTTGTTCGCCACCTGATCGGATTCTACGACGTGCTGTATCTGCAGGGCGAGCAGGACAGCAGCGTCAGCGATCGCCTCGCCTGTGAGAGCCGAACCCTGGAAAGCGGCCTCGAGGACGCCACTGCCCGCGCGAGACATGCCGTGCGCGGCGTCCTGCAGGCGTTGAGGACCCAGCTCGCCGCCCAGGCCGATGTGGGCGCCGCCGTGGATGGCGTCCTCCGCGACGACTCCCGGCTCGACGCTGCAACGGCAGCGCTGATCCGCTTCGTCGACCAGACCGTCTGCCGGAACTACCGGTTCTTTGCGGCCCGCGCGTTCCGCGTCCAGCAACTCGAGCGCTGGATGCGAAGCGAGCTCGATGAGCCGAACGGCGGCGAGCTCTGGGGCTTCCTCGAGCATGCCAACCGGCAGCGCCGTTACGGCGTGGCCATCGTCGTCGACGGATTGCAGGGCTCCCTCATGAACTCGCTGGCCGCGGGTGAGGCCAGCCATCCTTTCATCCGTACCATCGCCCGCGAGCAGGCGGAAGCCGGCGGCCGCGCTCCGAGGGCGCGTTCGCTACGCGCGCCGAAAGGCCAACAGACCCGCTTTCTCGAATCCCTCGCAGCCTCAGGCTTCTCCCATCCTGCCTACCTCCCCTTCTTTCGCGAGCTGCGCGAAATGGAACGAAGTTTCTGGGTGCCGATCGGCATCTCGACGACCCCTACGATCAGCGTTCGCAACATCCCCATCGCGCTCACCGGAGCACCCGTCGCAGGAGAACACGCTACCGGCCTGCCCAATTTTCATTTCGTCGATCGTGAATTCACACGCAACTCCGAGCAGCGGGGGCGGGCCTACTACTTCTATGGGAGCGACGCGGTGGAGCTGGTTCAGCTTGCCGACCAGGCCGGCATGCAGAGCCTGTTCGAGCGTTTGCCGCACCTCGGGAGCCTGAGCTGCACGGCCCAATACGACGAGCGCTCGCAGTTCGGTATCGATGCCCTGCTCAACCTCGGCCTGGGCGAAAAGCTCCGCGATTTCGGCGACCGCCTGTGCGCGGCTGAGCTCGAGCAACGAAGCAAGACCGAGCGAGAGCTTCGCGAGCTGCGCGAGAAGCTCCTCGCGAAGCGCTCGATGTTCGTGAGCGAGCGCCCGTGGTACGCGCTCTGGCAACAGATCGGTGACGACCAGGACAAGGCCCTTGCACAGCGCTGGATCCACGAAATCGCGAGGCTCGAGCAGCGGACGCTCCCGGAACTCCTGGTCTACTACAACCCGTGGCCGGACCATTTCGCGCACTTTGCCGGGCCGTTCTCGGATGAAATCCTGGCCCCCTCGGGCGAGCTGAACCGGCTCGACTATTGGCTCGGGCGGGTCCAGCGCGCCTATCGAGAAGCCGGCGTGCTCCCCCGCACCCTGTTCGGGCTCGCCGGCGACCATGGTCTGGCACCGGTCTTCCACTTGCTGAACCCCGAAGCGGAGGTCTTCGACCCGCTGCGCGCAGAAGGTGTAGATTTCAAGCTGGTGAAAATCTCCTCGGATGAAGGCGAGGGGCCCAAACTCACCAACCCCTTCGACCCGCCGACGATGAAGGGCATCGACGTCGTGGTCGCCTCCACGGCGGGGGGCAACTACATGCTTGATCTCTTCCGGGACCAGGATGATGGATTCAGCACGCAACCTGTCGCCGCCGAGCTTCGGGCGATACGCCCCCTGGCCAACCCCGACGCCCCACCCATCGATCTGCTCAGCGAACTCACGACGCGCCTGGCAGATTCCCTGGACTACCTGGTGGTTCGAGATTCCTCCTGCTCGCCTGCCGGCGGTGCCGTGCTGGTGCTAGGCGAACGCGGCGGCAGCATGGCATCCGGAAGGATTCAGCGGCGAGGGCGCCGCATCCACTACGCATTCGAGGGCAGTGACCTCCTTGCTACCGACGCACTCTCGCCCTACGAGGCCCTCGATGCGGAAGATCGTGAGGAACACGCCCGATTGAGGACGCGTTGCCTGGCCGCATCCGAAGACGCTCCCGAAACCTGGTGCGACGAGACCCTCTGGCGGCGGATCGCGTCCTATACCACTCGGCCGGATTCGGTCGTCCAGCTTGCTCACCTCTACGATGCGGAGCGAGCCGGCACGATCAACCTCTTCCCCCGCGAGGGTGTGGGCTACAACTCCGGCGTTCCCGGTCGACACGCTGGCGAATCCTTCCACGAGAAGAACGCCTTCCTTGCAATCTGGGGAGAGCCGCTGACCAGGGCCCGTGAGACAGGAGGCCTGCGCAGCGCCGTGAATGGCGCCATGCCGATGGCCATCTACGAGCATCTCACGGGAGATCGACCCGAAACGGGAACGGACGGCTGGGGATACGACCCGCTTCCCGCACAGGCCTACCGGCGTCGCTCGGCGGATGCGAGCCCGTGATTGAGAGAGGACCCTCTGAGCGCCACTGAAGAAGCCCTGGCCGCGCTGCGTCGCCTTCACGAGAACGTGGACCGACGTGCGGAGGCGTTGCGCGCCGAACATGCCGATCGGCTTCAATGCGGGCTCGGTTGCGCCGCGTGTTGCTTGGATGGCCTCAGCGTCAGCCAGATCGAAGCCGAACGGATTCGGCGGGCGCACCCGACACTCTTGACCGAAGGCCTGCCGCACGCCGAAGGCGCGTGTGCGTTCCTCTCCGATGATGACGCCTGCCGGATCTATTCGGACCGTCCCTACGTATGCCGCACGCAGGGATTGCCCCTTCGCTGGCTCGCCGAAGACCAGGAGGGAGAGATCCAGGAACATCGGGATATCTGCGAGCTGAACCTTGTCGGGCCACCGCTCGCCGGTCTGGACGAGGAAGCCTGCTGGCTGCTAGGCCCAACGGAGCTGGCGATCGATCGGATCGAGCAAAGCTGGCGCCCAGGCCCTCAGCTTCGTGTTGGATTGAGGACTCTCTTCGAGCGAGAACGCTAGGTCGGCCCTGGGCCCACGAGCATCAGCTTCCGACCTGCCCGCCCCGCGTCTGGCATTCGTGGATTCGCATGAACTGATCCCGCCCGTCCAGCCGACACTGCACGATGCTCTCATCGTTCTTGGATGAGCTCAGTGTGCGCGCCCCCTTCCACCATGCGCGGAGGTCGGGCAGCTTTTCATCCCAGAAGGAATCGCTGGCTGATGCCGGAGGCGTTTCCGGTTGGGCATTCCTGTTCGCCCGGCGCTCTAAAGCCACCTTCGGCTTGATCGGATGCTTTTCGAGTTCGGCCATTCCCCAATCGAGCTCGTCGAAGACGAAGCAACCGCCCAGCGCAAAGATCAGCGGCAGGACGAGAACGAACCGAAGCACACGCATGGGCTCTGTATCGGCCGACCGGCGGTCCCGACTTGTGATCTCGTTCCAACAGGTCGAGTTTCACCAAGAAATTGTTTTCAATAATGATTTCATAGACTTGTATCGGCTTTTGCCTACTCGAACCAGCCTGCGATTGCTCTGACCGAGGGGATTGGAGCCTGCCTGGCAGATCGGAATCCGTGTTGGCTAACGTCCGCGGCTCGCAACAAGGAGGCCGGGGAAATGGCTATTCAGACCGAGAGCATCGAGATCAGCGTGGATGGCGCGAGCATGGGGGGCTACCTGGCTCGGCCGGAAGGCGGCGGGCCCTTCCCTGGCGTGATCGTCTGGATGGAGATCTTTGGTGTGAACTCGCATATCCGGGATATCACGGAGCGAATCGCCGCTCTCGGTTACGTGGCGCTGGCCCCGGATTTCTTCCACCTCACTGCACCCGGCATCGAACTCGACTACGACGAAACCGGTTTCGAAGAAGGGATGAAAAATCTCTCGCTCCTCGACGCCGACCAGATGGTGGCCGATGCGCGCGCCGCGTTCGCCTTTCTGGGAGAGCGCTCGGACGTGACCGCCAAGATCGGGACGATCGGATTCTGCATCGGCGGCCACATGGCCTACCTCACGGCCTGTGAAACCGATGTCGTCGCGGCGGCTCCCTTCTACGGCGGCGGCATTGCCGCACCCGAAGGCCCCGGAGGGAAGGAGCCCACCCTCTCGCGCACTGGAAAGATCGGGGGAAGGATCCTCTGCATGTTTGGCGGACAGGATCTGCTGATCCCGTCGGATCAGGTCGCGAGCATCACATCCGCGCTCGAAGGGGCGAAGACGCGCCACGAGGTCGTCGTCTACGAGCCTGCCGATCACGGCTTCTTCTGCGACCAGCGCGCGACCTATCATGAAGAATCGGCAGCGAATGCCTGGCAGCGAGTCGAGGCGCTCTTCGCGGAAGAGTTGGCGAGCTAAGGCGAGCCGCGCCGCCGGCCGATCGGGAGAACCATGAGCATCGGCGACGAAGCAGACGTTCGCGGGCTGAAGACGATCGGCAGGGTGGTTGCACGCTGCCTGCGGGAGATGAGCCAGGCATCACCACGGGTGAGCTCGACGAGATCGGCGCGGCCTTCCTGGTGAGCTGGTGATCCGGGCCGGCGATCTCGTGCACATCGACGTGTCTGCCCGCAGCCGTGCGGGGTATTTTGCGGATACGGGCGCGAGCTTCCCCGTCTCGCCGATCTCGAAACGCGACCAACGCCTCTGCGTGACCGCGAAAATGGCGCTTCGCGAAGGGATCAAGGCCGCACGGCCGGGTGCGCGAATGGGACGCATTGGACGGGCCTTCGAGAAGACCGCCCGGCGGGCCGGCTTCGCAACGATCCGCAATCTCTGCTCCCACGGGGTCGGGCGAGCCCTCCACGAAGAGCCGACGGAGATCCTGGGCTACGACGAGCCCTCGGATCGTCGGCGCCTCGAGGAAGGCCAGGTCCTCGCCATCGAGCCCTTCATCACCGATGGCACACCCTGGGTCGAAGCAGGCGACGACGGCTGGTCCCTTCTCACGGATCCCGGCCGCCGCGCGGCCCAATTCGAGCACACCGTGATCCTGACCCGCGGAAAGCCCCTGGTGGTGACGCTCCCCGGCTAGGCAGCCAGCGTCGCGCCGGCGACGGCCGGATCGACGACGAGCGTTGCGCCGGAGCGGGGGAGTTGCTTCCCTTCTTGGCCATGCTGGACCCCAGGAGCCTCGCGGACCGCCGCGACGAGATCGAAGAGAGCTGCCGGAAGCGCGGTGTCCGGGCCGATGTTGAGGGTGCTGCCACGCTCTACGAGCAGGTCGCGGCCCGCCAGACGGAGCTCAACGACGCGAACCGCCGGCGCAACGAACACCAGAAAGCGGGCAAGCAGAAGCTCGATGACGAGCAGCGGGCCGCACATACCGCCGAAGGCCGCGCTCTCAAGGAAGCGGTTGCGCGAATCGAGACGGAACTGAACGCCAGCCGGGCCAAACTCGACGAGCGGGTCGGCATGCTCCCGAACTTCATCCACCCGGATGTGCCCGAAGGCGGAGAAGAAGATTTCCGCCTGATACGCCAGGTCGGCAATCCTACGAGCTTCGATTTTGAAGCCCGGGACCACCTGGAGATCGGCTCCCAGCTCGATCTGATCGATTTCGAAGCCGGAGCCCGGGTCGCAGGAAACAAGTTCTACTACCTGAAGAACGGCGCCGTCCTGCTCGAGCTCGCGCTACAGCGCTACGCCCTGGATATCCTCCTCGAAGACGGCTTCGTTCCCTATGTCACGCCCGACCTGGCCCGCCCCGAGATCGTCGCCAGCCTCGGCTACAGCCCGCGCGGCGAGGAAACCCAGATCTATTCGCTGGCGAATGCGGATCTCTGCCTGGTGGGCACCGCTGAGATCACGCTTGGCGGTTTGCATGCCGACACGATCCTCGAGGAAAGCGACCTCCCCATCAAGATGGCAGGCATCTCTCATTGCTTCCGCACCGAAGCTGGGGCCGCCGGCCGGGAGAGCAAGGGTCTCTATCGGGTGCACCAGTTCACCAAGGTCGAGATGTTCGTCATCACGCGCCCCGAGGATTCGGAGGCCATGCACGAGCACATTCTCGCGATCGAGGAGAAGATCTTCGGCGGGCTCGAACTGCCCTATCAGGTCATCGACATCGCCTCGGGCGATCTCGGCGCGCCGGCTTTTCGGAAATTCGACATCGAGGTCTGGATGCCCGGGCGCGGTGAGGGCGGTTCCTACGGTGAGGTCTCCAGCGCCTCCAACTGCACCGACTATCAGGCGCGGCGGCTCAAGACGCGCTTCCGGCGCAAGGAGACGAAGAAGAACGAGCTCGTGCATATGCTGAACGGCACCGCAGTTGCGAACTCCCGCGCCATCCTGGCGCTGCTCGAGAACCACCAGCGGGCCGACGGCAACATCGGTGTGCCGAAAGCCCTCCAGCCGTACATGGGCCGGGACACGATCGGGCCCGGCTCCGGCTAGTGGCCGCCCCCGAACGCCTCCCGCTCATCCTCGGCACTGCCGGGCATATCGATCACGGAAAGACCACGTTGATCGAAGCCCTGACCGGCATCGATACCGATCGCCTGCCGGAAGAGAAGGCCCGGGGAATCACCATCGAGCTGGGCTTCGCACCCTTGGATCTCGACGACGGGCTCCGGCTCGGCGTGGTGGATGTTCCGGGCCACGAGGGCCTCGTGCGCACCATGGTGGCCGGCGCGGCCGGCATCGACCTGGTGCTGCTGGTGATCGCCGCAGACGAAGGCGTGATGCCTCAGACCCGCGAGCATCTGGCCATCTGCGATCTGCTCGGCTTGCAGCTCGGCGTCGTGGCATTGACGAAGGCAGATCTCGTCGACGAAGAAATGGTCGAGCTGGCGCGGGAAGAAGTCGCCGACCTGGTCGGAGAGACCTGTCTTGCAGGGGCGACGGTGATCCCCGTTTCCTCGCGCTCGGGCCAGGGCCTGCCGGAGCTCCGCCAGGCCTTGAGCCAGGCAGCGGCCATCGCGGAAGCCCGCACGCCGCGCCATGGGCCGCCGCGTCTCTGGATCGATCGACGCTTCGAGATGCGCGGATTCGGCAGCGTCGTGACCGGCACCCTGATCGGCGCTCCCCTCGGTGTCGGTGACCCGGTGGAGCTTCTTCCCGGAGGTGGGGTCGGGCGCGTGCGTGGCCTCCAGAGTTTCGGGGAAAAGTCGGAGTCCGTTCGACCGGGGGCGCGCTGCGCCGTGAATGTCCAGAACGTACCGTTGGCAGAGCTCTCCCGCGGCCTGCTTCTCACCCGGCCGGAAGCTCTCGCTCCAACCCATCGCTTCGACGCCCTGCTCCACTGGCTGCCTGGGGCTCCCTTGCTCGGAAACGACCCGTCATCCGTGGAGTTGTTATGCGGAACGGCCGAACGACGCGCGCGCGTGGCACCGATCGGCGTGTCGGAAATCACGCCGGGTTCGAAAGGCTTCGCTCGCATTCACATCGAAGGGGAAGCCCTCGGGCTTCTGCCAGGCGATCGCTTCGTATTGCGCGGCTTCCACCGCGCCGAGAATGCCGGCGCGACGCTCGGTGGAGGGCGGGTGCTCGACGTATGCCCGCCCCAACGTCGCAGGAACGACCCGGCGCTCGTACAGGACCTCGACATTCTTGCGGGTGAGGATGCCGCGGCTTCCTTGCGCTGCCGCATCTCGAGGGCCGGCTTCGCTGCCGTTTCGAGCGCGACCCTCTCGCGCGAAACCGGCCTCACATCGCGGGAAGTGAGCCAGGCCCTCGCCGATCACGCCGATGCCGTGCTGCCGCTCGGGCCCGAGCTATGGCTCGCCACCGTCGCACGGGAAAAGCTGGCCGACCGCTTGCGTTCGGCCCTCCGTAGCTTTCACGACCGGGAGCCGCTCGAGCCCGGCATGCCGCGCGCAACCCTCGGCGGCTGCCTCCCTGAGAACGTTCCCGCCGCTGCCTTCGAATTCCTGCTCGCCCATCTGGTGGAACTCGGAGCCGTCGAAATCGAAGAGAAGACGGTTCGCGCCGTAGATTTCGTGCCACGCCTCACGCAGCCACAAGAAGTTCTCGCCGCCCGCCTGCGTGCCGACGCCATGATCGCAGCGTTGGAGCCACCTACGCTTTCCGAGTGGTCCGCCACCCTCGGACTCCCTCAGGACGAGCTTCGCCCGGTTCTCTCCCATCTGGAGCGCGACGGTTCCCTCACCCGGGCACCGGGCGATCTCTGGTTCGACAAGATCGCCGTGGATGAGCTTCGCGAGAAGGTCATCGCCCACCTGGAAGCCCAAGGGGAGCTTCCTACCCCTGCCTACAAAGAGCTGATCGGCACCACCCGGAAGTATGCTGTCCCCCTGATGGAGCTCTTCGATGCCGAGCACCTCACCATGCGCAAGGGGGAGGCCCGGGTGCTGCGCCGGAAGCCCGCCAGCTAGCGCAGGCCGTTGTAGAAGAGGCAGGGGCGGCCCGCCTGCTCCCTATTCCGGAATCAACAGCACCCGCTTCGCGATCACATTGAGCTGCACCTCGTTGGTGCCGCCCCAGATCGAGTCGGCCCTCGTCGTGAGCCACGCGCGTGTGCGGTCGAGCTGGGTGCCCTCGAAGCCGGGACCATCCCAACCCAAGCCCTGGGTGCCGACAGCCAGCATCGCGATGTCCTGTTCGCTCTTCACCATGTTCGCCCACCGGTACTTGCCGAGTGACCCGATGTCGCGTCCCGTCTGGCCAGCGCGCGCTTCCTCTCCTGCACGCCGCATCGTCAGGCGCAAAGCCTTCGCTTCGAGTTCCTGCGCAGCCAGCCGTTGTCGGATCGCCGGATCCGCGAGCACCCCGTTCTCGAGGCCCACCTCGCGCTTCACCAGCTGGACCAGGGTTTCCTTCTGAGCGCCACTGAGGCCGCCCTCGCTTCCACCATCCGTGCTCCGCTCGTGCTGGAGCAACCGCTTCGCGACCGTCCACCCGCCGTTCACGGGCCCCACCACGTTCTTGGCCTTTGCTCTGGCACCATCGAAGAAGACCTGAGAGAAGTCTGCACTTCCGTCGATCAACGTCAGGGGGGCAACCTCGACCCCATCCTGATGCATCGGAAAGAGGATGAAGCTGATGCCATCGTGTTTGGGCACGTCGGGATCCGTGCGAACGAGACAGAAGATCCAGTCGGCCTTGTCCGCTCCCGTGGTCCAGATCTTCTGGCCCGTGATCACGTACTCGTCGCCTTCGAGGACGGCCCGTGTCTGCAGGCTTGCCAGATCCGATCCGGCGCCCGGCTCGCTGTAGCCCTGGCACCACTTGACCTCGTGTCGCGAGATCGGCGGCAGGAACTCCTGCTTCTGTTCCTCCGTGCCGAATTCCAGGAGCGTCGGCCCGAGCATGCTGGTTCCGAAGGAACCGATGATCGGTGCCCGTACGGCCTTGAGTTCGGACATCAATGCCGCCGCATGCTTGCGGTCGAGTCCGCCGCCACCGTATTCGGTAGGCCAGCTGGGCGTGATCCAGCCGCGCGCTGCCAATGCGTCGACCCATAGGCTCAGCGCTTCCCTGGGAAGATTTTTTCGATTCCCGACGCGCAGCTCGGCCGGAAGGGCCTCTTCGACCCAGCTGCGGACTTCCTGCTTGAATTCTTCGATGGATGCCATGGGTGGTCTCCTAGTAGCCACGCAGGCTGTCGTATCGGTTCCGGTGGTAGATGGCGTCGCCAAGGGTGAACTCGGCCGCTTTGAGGCGTTTGAAGAAGAGTCCGATCTCTTCTTCGTCGGTCATCCCGATGCCGCCGTGCATCTGGATCGCTTCGCCACCGATCAGATTCGCAACGTCCGAACAACGCGCCTTCGCGCCGCTCGCGCATGCGGCCACGTCGTTCCGGCCGTCATCGATCGAACTCTGCGCATCGCGCACGACGGAGCGCGCGAATTCGAGCTCGCCGAACATCTGCGCGGCGCGGTGACGCAACCCCTGGAACGTTCCGATCTTGACCCCGAACTGCTCGCGGGTCTTCAGATACTCAAGGGTGCGCTCGAAGGCTTCTTCGAAGCAGCCGACCATCTCGGCACAGAGTCCGATCGTCGCCCGGTCGAAGACCGGATCCAGGATCTCGGCCCCGCCGTCGATCTCGCCCAGCACGCGTGCGGCGTCGATCGCCACGTCATCGAACGTGATGCGCGCAGCGTTGCGGCCGTCGATCATCTCGGTGCGCTGGATCGAAACGCCATTCGCTTCGGCGTCCACGACCAGAAGGGTCAAGCCATCTCGCTCACCGGTGCTGCCCGCCGTTCGGGCGACAACGACGATCTGGTCGGCCATGTGGCCGTCGAGCACGAACTGCTTCTCTCCGCGAATCCGAAAACTGTCGCCGTCACGCGTGGCACTGGTTTCGATTGCATGCGGCGCGAAACGCCCACGCTCCTGGAAGGCCAGACAGAGAATCCGATCCCCGTTGCAGACGTCGGGCAGCAACTCCTTCTGCAACGGCTCGTTTCCACCTAGCAAGATGGCATTCCCGCCAAGCAGCACGGTGGACAGGAAGGGCTCGGGGGCCAGCACGCGCCCACATTCCGCGAGCACGACACCGAGTTCGCCATAGCCCATGTCCGCACCGCCGAGTGCTTCGGGGAACAGGATGCCGGTCCAGCCCAGCTCTCCCATCTCCTTCCAGAGCTCACGCGAAAAACCAGTTTCGTCTTGCGTATCGCGAAGCCGACGCATGCGATCGATGGGCGACTTATCGTCGCAGAAGCTCTTCGCCATATCGCGCAGGATCAGTTGGTCTTCGGACAGGATCAATCCCATGATTCTCGTTCCTTCGCTCGGTCAGTGCTCGATCCGGGCGGTTCCGCTCGAGCAGATCACGTTGCCTCGTTGCGAATAGAATGCCCCAAACGAACGAGGACTCTTCTATTGGCACGTCTAGTGTCATCCTATGCAAATCCCTCCGAACCGTCATCCACTCCAAGGAAGCGCCGATCCGCAGGGTCGTCGCGGCGCCGGCAAGCTCGTTCCGGCCGAGGCCCGCGGAAAACTCGCTGGATCAGGGCGCGCCCCTCGGTGTATGTTGCCGAGCCATGACTGTCGAAAGCTCCCAGGACGCGGCTCCCATCCATCGGAATCCCGGCTCCGAGCCGGGGCTCCGCCATTTCGAAGGTTTTGAAGCCGTGCTCGCAGTCGCAGGCTTCCCGGTCCTGATCAGCCTCACGATCGGGATCGCGATCCTGGGGATTCACCGAGGCATGGATCCCAATCTGGCGACCCTCGGGCTGATCGTCGCGGGCTACGCCTTGCTCGCGGTGGCGGAGCAACTCTGGCCGCTGCATCGAAGTTGGCTGCACTCCCACGGCGATTTACGGACGGACATCGGCCTGGCGCTCACGAACGGGGTGATCGCTGGGATGCTCTCCCCCATTCTGCTCGCCGCTGTCGGAGTCGCGGCAGCGTGGCTCTCGGCCGCGCTCGGCAGCGGGCTGTGGCCAGCAAACTGGCCTCTGCTCGCTCAACTGGCGCTGGCCCTGTTCATCGCGGAATTCGTCGAATACTCGTTCCACCGGCTCTGGCACGAGGTGCCGTGGTTGTGGCCCATTCACGCGACGCACCACAGTGCCCCCCGGCTCTACTGGCTGAATGCCGCTCGCTTCCATCCGATCGACTTGTTTGCGGTCGGAAGCCTGAAGATGGTCCCACTGGCCATGCTCGGAGCGGGCCTCCCGATCTTCGCCCTGGTGAATCTCTTCTCCGCAATCCACGGCGCGTATCAGCATTCGAACGTTCCGGTTCGGCTCGGGCCACTGAACTGGATCTTCAGCATGGCCGAGCTCCACCGCTGGCATCACTCGAAGAACATTGAAGAGGCGAACACGAACTACGGGGGCAACTTGATCCTCTGGGACGTGATCTTCGGAACGCGTTTTCTGCCGGACGATCGCGAGCCGCCCGAGGAGATCGGGATCGAAGACCTGCCCGGCTTCCCCATGGGCTTCTGGGCGAATATCGCCTCGCCCTTCCGTTGGAAGCAGCTCAGCGAAGAGGCTGCCGATCCCAACGCTCCCGACGCCGCACGCTAGTTCAGGTATCCGAGATATTCCGGTTGGAGCGAGATCATCGTTTCGACGAGGTCGTAGGCAGCATCGACCTTGTCCACCACCGGGTCGACCAGGAGTGCCTGGCAGACGAGTTCCCTCGATTTCTGCAGGACCGCCGCTGCGGTGAGATCGTGCACGGCTACCTGGTTGCAGAGCAGACCTGCGAAACCCTTGGGGATGTTGGGGAGCGGGATCCCTTCGACACCCGTGGCGTCGACCCAGGCCGGCACTTCGACGGAGATGAAATCCGGCAATTGGGGGATCAGGCCACGGTTCTGGACATTGAGGGCGCCTTCCTCGTAGCGCTCGCCCGTCAGGATTCCCTCGATCACCTTGACCAGCCGCTCGGTTCGGGTCGTCTTGATCGCCGGATCACTCCGCATGAGCCACTTCTTGTAGTAGACGTAGAAATCGAGGATGGCCTTGTGATCTGCAACGTCATGGGCCCATTGGATGTATTCGCCGATATGGCTGTCCGTTGTGGTCGGCAGGCAGCCAAAGCGCTCGAGGAGCACCCGGAACACACCGCGCTCGGCCCACGGGTGCGCCCCTTCGCGCAGGGCCGGTTCGCTGCCGGGGGTGGAACCAGCGCGAGCGGCGTGAAGCTTCTTCAGGATGCTGCCGAGATCGGGCAACCCCTCGAAATAGCCGGGCGCTTTGGCGAGGACATCCGGGTAGGCGTCTGCACCGCTGTCCTTGTAGTGGGCCTCGACGAGAACACTCAAGTGATTCAGGCCGCCAGCGCGAAACGAAAGATTGGAGAGCGGCGTTTCGAGCATCAGGGGCAGGTGTTGATAGAGGGACGCAATCTCATGGCAGATGCCCGCGAACTTCAGATCGGGAAACTTGCGATGAACCGTCGTGCAGATCCGGCTCATCGGATTGCTGTAGTTGAAGACCCAGGCATCCGGACAGATGTTCAGGACGTCCTCGCAGATCTCGAGGATCGGGGGGATCACCCGGAGTGAATGAAAGAGGCCCCCGGGGCCCCCATTCTCTCCGAAGATCTGTCGAATTCCGAACTGCTGGGGCACGCTCCTGTCCTGCTCCCAGAGCGCGAAACGATCTCCGACTTCAATGGAGATCACGCAGAAGTCCGCTCCGGCCAGTGCCTCCGCACGCGAGGTCGTGGCCGAGAGCGTCACGCCCAGCCCGTGCTCGCGAACGAAGAGCTTCCCGGCTTCGAGAACGCGCCCTAGCGTCGCCCCGTTGATGTCGTGGAGCACCACGTGGCTGCCTTTGAGGATGTCACTCTGGAAGACGTCGCCGAGCATGTCGAAGCCGAATTGCGCGCTGCCGGCCCCTATCAATACGATGCGTGTGGACATGGCCTGGATCTCCGTGATCGGTCCGCTGGGCCTCGAGAGCCCGCGAGGGAAAGAAAGCCTGGAGATCCAACCTGGGCAAGTCGGCTCATCGTACGGCTGGGTGTCAGGCGATGCTCCCGCATCAGCCCCCCGCCGAATAGGCCCCGCCGCTTGCGGAAACGGGCTCCGAACCCGCTGGTTCCGAACTCGCGCGCTCCGCCTCTTCCTCTACCGTCAGCGCGTCGCGCCGCAGCAGGCGGCTGAGATCCTCGAGGATCAGGTACGATGCCGGGACGAGCAGTAGCGAGATCACGGCGGCGAAGATCACGCCGAAGGCGAGTGACGTCGCCATCGGGATCAGGAACTGTGCCGACAGGCTCCCCTCCGTCAGCAGCGGGGCCAGGCCGGCAAAGGTCGTGATGGCGGTCAGCACGATCGGCCGGAAGCGGGCCACGCCGGCCTCGCACACGGCCTCCCTCACGGAGAGACCCCTGGCGCGGCACGTGTTGATGTAGTGCACGAGCACGAGGCTCGCGTTCACCACGACTCCGGACAATGCGATGACGCCGAAGACGCTCATCATCGAGAGGTTGCCCAGGGCCGGTGCAAACGCGCTCATCACCCGATGGCCAAAGATCGCACCCACGATCCCGAAGGGGATCACCGCCATGATGATGAAGGGCTGGCCATAGGACCGAAGTGGTACTGCCAGCAGAGCGTAGATGACGACCAGCGCGAATCCGAAGTTGCGCAGCAAAGCCTTGAGCGTCTTCT
Organism: Deltaproteobacteria bacterium; assembly: GCA_019312665.1. Taxonomy (GTDB): domain Bacteria; phylum Myxococcota_A; class UBA9160; order UBA9160; family UBA6930. The sequence goes on from JAFDCZ010000003.1 coordinate 45,359, forward strand.
GCTGCTCGCGCTGTTCGCCCTCGAGGTCGAAACGCAGGCCGGGATGGTCGACCAGCAGCTTCGGCAGGAACTCGCGGCTCAGGTCGGCGAGCACGGCGTTGGCGTTGCCCTTGGTCTGGTCGACGTCGGCGGTCACATTGATGACGCGACTTCGATCGGCCCGTTTGATGGTCGCAAAGCCGCGGCCGTAGTCCGCCTTGGCCACAGCGTAGAAGGGCACCTCGCCACCACCGGGCGCGCGGATGCGCAGGTTCTGGAGGTCTTCGAGCGAGCGACGCTGGCTGCGCGGGTAGCGCACCATCACTCGGATGTCGTCGCGGCCCCGCTGGATGCGCTGCGCCTCTTCCCCGTAGAAGGCTTGCCGCACCTGGCTTGAAAGGTCGTCGAGGGTGATGCCAAGAGGCTCCGCCGTGGGCAGCAGCGAGAGCTTGATCTCGCGCTTGCCCGATTGGAAGCTGTCAGTGATGTCGAAGACACCGGGATACTCGGCCAGCTTGCTCTTCAGACGCTCGGCGGCCTCTTCGAGGCCTTTCACGTCAGGCGACGAGAGCTGCAAATCGATGGGGTCGCCCACGCTGAACAGATCCGAGGCGTAGACCAACTCGTCCACGTCGGGGATCTCCGGCGTCAGCTCTCGCCAGCGGCGCGCAACTTCCTTGGACGCGAGGGGGCGCACATCGCCACCGAGTAGCTCGATGGAGACCTCCCCCAGGTGGCTGTCGCCGGGGGCGTTGCCCGAGAGGGTCGGGCGGCCACCGCTGCTCGAGGGCTGCTGCCCGACCGAAGCGAACACGTTCTCGACGATGACTGCGCCCGTCTCGGCCTCGAGCTGCGCTTGCAACTGTATGGCGGCGGCCTCGAGCTGCGCGACCGCCTGGGCCGTAGCGGAGGCTGGTGTGCCGAGCGGCATGACGAGGCGAGCTGAAACGTAGTCGCTCTCGACGGGCGGGAAGAACGAGAACTTCATGCGGCCCGTTCCAACGTAGGCGACGGTGAAAGCGAGCACGGCCACGCCGGTTGCCAGTGTCGCGTAGCGCCACTCGAGAACGAAGCCGAGTGCCGGACGGTACACACGGTCGGCGAAGCGCTCGAGGCTTCCCGCGAGTTGTGCCTGGAGCCGCCGCCAGCGTGCAGAGATCGAGTCGCCCTCCATCTTCGCTTCCGCCGCCTCACCGCGCTCGAGCTTCATGTGACCCAGGTGGGCCGGCAGCACCAGCTGCGATTCCACCAGCGAAAGGAAGAGGCAGACGATCACCACGAGGCCGATGGCACCGAAGACCTGACCGAACGGGCCAGGTGAGAGAATCATCGGCATGAACGCCACCACCGTCGTGAGCACGCCGAAGATCACCGGGATGGCCACTTCCTGCGCGCCCTGGATGGCGGATTGAAGCGGGTCTTCGCCCTTTTCCTGATGGCGATGCACGTTCTCGCCGATCACGACGGCGTCGTCGACCAGGATGCCGAGCACCAGGATGAACGCAAACAGCGAGATCACGTCGATCGAGATGTCCAGGATGGGGAACATGGCGAGCGCGCCGGCGAAGGCGATGGGCACGCCAATCGACACCCAGAAGGCGAGCCGCAGGCGCAGAAAGAGGGCGAGCAACACGAACACCAGCAAGAAGCCGGTGCGGCCGTTCTCGAGCAGGATGCGCAGCCGATCGCGCAGTACCTCGGAACCGTCGCGCCACACGGTAAGCGAGACCCCATCGGGCAGGCGAAGGCGGGCCTCCTCGACATACGCCTTCACTGTTTCCACCAGCTCGAGCACCTTCTGGTCGCCCACGCGGTAGACGGTGATCAGCACGGCCGGCTCGCCGTTGAAACGCGCCGAGACTTCCTCTTCATCGAAGCCGTCGACCACATTGGCCACGTCGCTCAGCATCAGACGTGTACCGTCGGGGCGCGTCAGCACCACGATCTCCTCGAACTCATGCCCGAGGTAGGCCTGGCCCTTGGTGCGCAACAGCACCTCGCCGGCCGCGGTCTTGATCGAGCCACCCGGGCGATCCAGCGACCCGCGCGAGACGGCGCGCACCACATCATCGAAGCTGATGCCGTGGCGCCGCAGCGAATCCTCGGGCACCTCGATCGAGATCTCGTACGGTCGCGCTGCCGCAAGCTCGACCTGGGTCACGCCTTCCAGCGCGGAGATCTCGTCGCGCACCCGCTCGCCGAATATCTTGAGTGCGCGCTCCGAGAGGTCGCCCGAGAGCGCGATCTGCAGCGCGTTTCGGCGGATCTCGAAGTGTGAGACCACAGGGCGCTCGGTGTCTTCCGGGAAGGTGGTGATCGAATCCACCTCGTTCTTGATCTCGGCGAGCGCGCGGTCGATCGGGTAGCCAGCGATCAGCTCGGCCGAGACCCCACAGTTCCCCTCGGCGGCGCTCGAGGTGATCTTCTCCACGCCCGAGAGGCCCTGGATCTCTTCCTCGATGCGTACGCAGACGCCTTCCTCGACTTCCTCGGGCGTGGCACCGAGAAACGGCACACCGATCGAGATCACATCGATCTCGAGGTCAGGGAAGCTCTTCTGGTTGGTCAGCGGTAGCGAGGCGATGCCGCCTACCACGAGCAGCGCCATCAACAAGTTGGCGGCGACGTGGTTCTGGGCGAACCAGGCGATGATGCGCTTCACGACGCGGGTGTCTCTGCGACCGGTGCCTGGGCCGATGCCGGATCGTCGCTAGGCGCGGCTGCGGTCTCGTCGGTGCCGGAGCCGCCGGCCACGCGCACGCGCATGCCCTCGACCACCGCGCGCAGCGGCGAGACGCAGACCCGGTCGCCGGCAACCAGGCCCGCACCCACCACGGCGACCTCGGGCTCCGTGCGGATCACCTCCACGGGGCGGATGTGCAGGCGCCCTTCGGCATCGACCACGTAGACCTCTTCGGGCGCATTCGGGTCCATCGGATTGCCCGAGCGGAGAGCAGCCCGGGGCAGCACGAAGACGTCGCGCGCCAAGCGGCCCTGGATCTCAGCGCGAACAAAGAGCCCCACGGCGAGGGGCACGGGTTCCGTCTCGGCGTGCATGCCATAGGGGTCGGCAACCTGCGCCACCACCTGGACCATGCGCGTCTGCGGATCGATCTCGCCCGCGGTGCGAACGACTCGGCCCTGCCACGCCTGCTCGCTGCCCGCGAACTCGGCGCGCAGCACCACCTCGGGGCCGGTCACGGGAAGCGCGTCTTCTTCGCCGGTCTCCCCACTGTGCCGCTGCGGGCTGCGGGGAACGTCCACATAACGAAGCTCACGGTCGGGCACCGGCAGCGACACCTCCGCGAAATCGACGGCATACAACGTGGCGATGCTCTCACCGCGATTCACGAATTGCCCCGCATCCACGCGCTCCCTGCGCACGCGGCCTTCGAAGGGTGCTCGCAGGGTCGTACGCGCCAGATCGCGCTCTGCGCGTTCGAGCCGCGCCTTCGCCTCGTCGAGCACCGCCGCAGCCACCCGGGCCGCATTCTCCGCATCGTCGACGCGCGTCTGCGAGGCCACACCTTTGTCTTTGAGCGTGCCTTGCCGGGTGATCTCCGTCTTCGCGCGTTGGTCCTCGCTCTGGGCGCGTGCAAGTGCCGCGCGCGCAGTCGCCCGTGCCACGCGGTAGTCGGCGGGCTCGATGCGCACGAGCGGATCGCCCTTGGCGAAGAAGCCGCCCGAGGCGAGGGCCGGGGAGATCCATTCCACCTCGCCGGCAACCTGCGGGACCAGCTCGGTTTCGTTGCGCGGCTCTACGGTGCCTTGGCTGCGCACGATGAAGCGCCAGGTGGTGGGCTTCGCCTCGACCACGCGCACCAGGGGCGTGACCTCCTCCGGGGGCTTGAGCTCGACTTCGGGGCGGGTGGCGATCAGTGCTGCGATGGCGACGACGCCCGCCGCGAGAATCGCGAGGGGCCAGATGAGCTTGGAGCTGGGACGGGGCACTCAGGGAACCTCGAGGATGCGGGGCGCGCATCGGGAACGTCTGAGCCTACCTCTTCTTCCGTCCTTCCCGTGGGGTCGGGTCCGTGTCGCGCGGGCCGGAGGTGCTTCCGGGCAGCCCCAACTCGTCCCCGGAGGCTCACCGAAGGAGCACCCCAAGCCCTACACCGGCATGTGGTATGATCACCCCGTGTGGATCCGGACGATCCTCTGGCTGCTCGCTTCCATCACACTGGTAGCTGGCTCAGCCGCGGCTGAGAGCACCATCCTCGTCTGTCATGACGGGGACGAATGCAAGATCGTGCATTCCGATGCTGCTCCCAGCAGGGGCACCTACACCAAGGCGAGCGTCCCGACACCCGCGCCTCGACGGATTGCCCGCTACGACGACGAATCGCGAAACCATCGCATCGCCTATCCGAACGTGGGCTTGCGGCGATACATCATCGAACGCGATCACCGTCACCACAGCAGTTGCGGGCACGCCTACCAGCCGCGCTACCGGTCCAGTTACGGATACCGCTCCGGGCACCTGTACCGGGGCCATCGAGGCCGTTCCTACTACGGCAGAAGCTACGGCCGAGGCCATGGCCGGAGCTACGGAACAGGCCGCCACCACCCGCGCCGCCACTCGAGGCACTCGCGCGGTCATCACCGCGGCCGACGCACGCGCTTCTAGCGAGTGGCGGCTAGCTGGCGGCCTTCGCGTCCAGCTCCCGACGCAGTTTGCAACTGCGCGCCGCGAGCGGACTGCACTTGCAGGCCTTCCCGGTTCCGCCGCAGCTGCCCTGCAACCGCTTGCCCTGAACGATTACGCCGAGGGCCATGCCGAGCGTGACGAGCCCGAACACGACGAGGGTGGCGAAGAAGGTGGCCATGCAGGGAGTCTACCGGGTCTGTCCTTCCACGTCGGGAGGAGCGGCTTCAGTGGCCCTCTCGACCACGCGCACTGGCGGGAAAGCTCCTGTGCTCCGGGTTGTGTAGCTGCCCGACTGGGTGCGCACGATGAAGTAGGCCGCGATGCCCAGGGCTTCGGCCACTTCCGGCCCCTCCTCGGGCCCGAGAACGGTCAGGGCGGTCGCCCAGGCGTCGGCCGTCGCCGCGTCTTCATGCACGACGCTGACCGAAGCGAGGGCGTGGGATACGGGGCGGCCGACACGCGGATCGACGATATGCGTGAGCCGTTCGCCCTCCTGTTCGTAGAAGCTGCGGTAGTCGCCCGAAGTCGCCATCGACACATCCAGGAGCTCGACCACGCCATGAACGGCCCGGCCGTCGGGTTCTGGGCGCTCGATGGCAAGGCGCCAGGGGCCTCCTCCCGGGCGCTCACCGCGGGCGCTCACTTCTCCGCCGACCTCGACCAGGAAGCGCTCGTGACCAAGCAGCGAGAGTGCCCTGGCGGCCTCGTCCACCCCGAAGCCCTTGGCGATCGCAGATAGATCGACCTCGAGCTTCGGATGGCCCTTGCTCGCCGTCCGGCCGACCAGATCGAGCTCGAGCCGCTCGAACCCGACCCGCGCGCGGAGCAGAGCGAGCGCCGCTTCGTTGGGGCCCGCTCCGGGCAACCGTGCCCCTGCCCCGAAACCCCAGGCCGCAACGAGCGGGCGCACGGTCACGTCGAATGCGCCACCGCTTGCTGCGCTCACCTCCTGTGCGAGCGCCATCACCCGCAGCGTTCCGTCCGAGAGCCCGAAGGGCTCCGCGCTCTCATGGGCGTTGAAGCGGGAGAGCTCCGAATCGGGATCCCAGGTCGACATCGCTGCATTGACCGCATCCAGCCGCGCCTGGACCGCCTCCCGTGCTTTTGGATCCGGCCGGGCGAGCGTCACCGACCAGGTCGTTCCCATCGTCTCGCCCGCGAGCAGCGTCTGCGCGGGAGCACCGCACCAGAGCGTGCGCGCAGTCAAGACCAGGAGGACGAGCAGGAAGATCGGAAGAAGACGCTTGGCCCGGGGCGTCAGCGCTTCGGGGCGGGGCGTTGGCCTAGCCTCCGAAATCGTCGAACATGACGTTCTCGGGCTCGACTCCCAGCTCGTCGAGCATCTTCTTGCAGGCGTCGATCATCATCGGCGGGCCACACAGGTAGTACTCGATCTCTTCCGGCTCGGGATGGTCCTTCAGGTAGTTGTCGTAGAGCACCTGATGGATGAAGCCGGTCAGGCCTGCCCAATTGTCTTCGGGCTGGGGCTCCGAGAGTGCCAGGTGCCAGTCGAAGTTCTCATTCTCGGCGGCGATCGAATCGAAGTCCTCGTTGTAGAAAGCCTCGCGCAGGGAACGAGCGCCGTACCAGAAGGTGACCTTACGATCGGCATGCAAGCGACGGAATTGATCGAAGATGTGGGAGCGCATCGGCGCCATGCCCGCACCGCCACCGATGAAGCACATCTCGTTGCCGGTTTCGCGGGCGAAGAACTCACCGAAGGGGCCGGAGATCACGACCTCGTCGCCGGGCTTCAAATTGAAGATGTAGGAAGACATCTGGCCCGGCGGAACATCCGGGGCGCTCGGCGGCGGCGAGGCGATCCGGACATTCAACATGATGATGTCCTTCTCGTCCGGGTAGCTCGCCATCGAGTAGGCCCGCGAGACCTCCTCACTCACCTTGGACTCATATCGCCACAGGTTGAACTTGTCCCAATCGCCCCGGTATTCCTCCTCCACGTCCATGTCTCCATATTGGACGACGTGGGGCGGGCACTCGATCTGGATGTAGCCACCGGCTCGGAAGGGCACTTCTTCGCCTTCCGGAAGCTCGAGGATCAATTCCTTGATGAAGGTCGCCACATTGTGGTTGGAGCGGACCCGGCAAGTCCACTTCCGGACGTCGAAGACCTCCGCCGGAAGCACGATCTCCATGTCTTCCTTCACCTTCACCTGGCAAGCCAGACGCTCTCCCGCGCGGGCTTCCTTCGAGGTGATGTGGGAGGTCTCGGTGGGAAGCAGCGCTCCGCCCCCGGATTCGACGTGGCAACGGCACACACCGCAAGTGCCCTTTCCGCCGCAGGCCGACGGAATGAAGATGCCATTGGCCGCCAGGGTCGAAAGCAACGTGTCGCCCGCGTTCACCTGCAGAGCTTTGGAATCATCATCGTTGATCCCTACCCGAACCTTGCCGCCGGGCGAGAGGTACGCCTTCACGATCAGGAGCATCACCGTCAGCAGGACGATGATGACGGTGAAGCCAACCATTCCAAAGACGACGGTATTCACGAAGCGCTCCCGTTCCCAGCTCGAGTTGCTAGAGCTGGATACCCGAGAAGGACATGAAGGCGATCGCCATCAGCCCAACGGTGATGAAGGTAATGCCCAGCCCACGCAGGGGAGCTGGTACGTCGTTGTATCGCAGGCGCTCGCGCACGGCGGCGAGCGCGACGATCGCCAGGGCCCAGCCGACGCCCGCGCCAACACCGTAGACGGTCGCTTCGCCCAGCGTGTAGTCACGCTGCACCATGAAGAGAGCGCCACCCAGGATCGCGCAGTTCACGGCGATCAATGGCAGGAAGACACCGAGCGTGCCGTACAATGCTGGCGCGAAGCGGTCGATCACCATCTCGACGATCTGGGTCACTGCGGCGATCGTGCCGATCAGCACGAGGTAGCTCAGGAAGGAGAGGTTTACGTTTTCGCCGCCCGGCAACCAGGAAAGTGCGCCCTCTTCGAGGAAGCTCTTGACCAGGATCTGGTTCAGCGGCGTCGTGAGGCCCAGCACGAAGATGACTGCGGCACCCAGGCCGATCGCGGTTTCCACCTTCCGCGAGACGGCCAGGAACGAGCACATGCCGAGGAAGAAGGCCAAGGCCATGTTCTCGACGAAGATCGCCTTGGTCGCGAGGCTGAGATAGTGCTCCAACATCAGCGCAGCTCACTATCGTGGGCGGTCTCGAGCAGACCGACGTGGAATTCCTCTTCGACCTGCTCGGGGCGGAAGGACCGAACCGCCCAGATGAAGCACCCGATCAGGATGAACGCGGCCGGGGCCAACACCATCAAACCGTTCGGCACGTACCAGCCGCCTTCCGAGACGGTCTGGAAGACTGTGATGCCGAAGAGCTTGCCGGAACCGATCAGCTCCCGGAAGAAGGCGACGACGATCAGCACGAGGCCATAGCCCGCGCCGTTGCCGATGGCATCGAGGAAGCTCGGCCAGGGTTTGTTCTGCATCGCGAAGGCTTCGGCCCGGCCCATGATGATGCAGTTCGTGATGATCAGACCGACGAAGACCGAAAGCTGGAGGCTGACGTCGTAGAGGAAGGCCCGAAGGAACTGGTCGGCAATCATCACCATCGAGGCGATGATCGTCAGCTGGGCGATGATGCGTACGCTTCCGGGGATCTGCTTGCGGAGCAGGCTCACCGAGACCGACGAAGCCGCCAGCACGAAGACCACGGCCAGCGTCATCACGACGGCGTTCTTCAACTGGGTCGTGACGGCCAACGCCGAGCAGATGCCCAGCACCTGGAGCCCAATCGGATTGTTGTCGATCAACGGATCGAGCAGGATTTCCCGTGTCGTGCTCATCCCATCTCTCCCTGCTTGCGCAGCTCGGCCAGGTAGGGGCCGAAGCCACCCCGCCCGAGCCAGAACTTCAACATGTTCGTCACGCCGTTGGAGGTAAGCGTGGCGCCGGAAAGGCCGTCGACCCGGAACGGGTCCTTATCCACGGAACCCGCCGCGCCTTTGGCAACGCGAAGCTGCGGTGCACCTTTGACATCGAAGACCTGTCGGCCCGGCCAACGTGCCTTCCAGCGGACATTGTCGACCTCACCGCCGAGCCCCGGCGTCTCCGCGTGGGAGTAGAAGGTGATGCCCTTGACCGTCTGAAGATCCGCTTCGATGGCCAGGTAGCCGTAGAGGGTGGACCAGAGCCCGTAGCCTTCGATCGGAAGAACGAAACCCGTGACCTCGTCGCCATCCTTGATCAGGTAGACCACGGCATGGTTCGGAACCCGCCGCACCTTCGCGCGGTTCGTCTCAGCCGAGCGACTTCGCTCGGGATCCTTCGCCGCCTTGCGCTGATCGAAGGAGAGCGGATCGATGCCGTCGGCCACCTGGCCGGTGGCCAGCTCGACCACGATCGCTTCGAGACCTGCCTCGAAGCGCCCGCTCAGCTCCTCCGGCGAGAGGGTTTCGCCCGGCTTGGCCAGGCCGGCCACACCGAGCACGTTCTTGATGCGATCGAGGCGTTTGTTCTCTTCCTGGCGATCGTGCAACGAGACCGCCACGGCCGAGACCACGACCGAGAACACGACGCAGAGCAGCGTCGTGAAGATCACCGTGTGGCGCGTACTATGCTCCACTGCGGGCCACCCTTCTCGCGATGTTGCGTCGGATCACGAAGTGGTCGATCAGCGGCGCAAACATGTTCATGAAGAGGATCGCCAGCATCATGCCCTCCGGGTAGGCCGGGTTGATGCAGCGGATGATCACGCAGAGCAGGCCGATCCCGAAGCCGTAGACCAGCTTGCCGCTCTCTGTGTAGGCCGACGAAACCGGGTCGGTGCACATGAACACGGTGCCGATCGCCCAGCCGCCGAGCACCATATGCCAATACCAGGGGACAGCGAACATCGGGTTGGTATCCGAGCCGATGAGATTCAAGAAAGTGGCCATCACGACGGTGCCGATGGCCGTGCCCAGCATCGTGCGCCAGGAGCCGACGCCGGTTTGGATCAACAAACCCGCGCCGATCAAGCAGGCCAACGCCGACGTCTCTCCCATCGAGCCGGCGATCCCGCCAAAGAACGCTGCCGACCAGCTCGCCCCGTGGAGGGCGCCGCTCTCGGCAGCCGCCTGGGCCAACAGCGTGGCGCCGGTGAAGCCGTCCACACCGAGGAAATCTGCGGCGATCCAGGGGCCTTCGCCGGAGATGTAGGCCGGATAGGCAAAGAAGAGGAAGGCTCGGCAGACGAGTGCCGGGTTCAGGAAGTTCATCCCCGTGCCGCCGAAGACTTCCTTGCCGATGATCAGGCCGAAGGCGGTGCCGAGCCCGACCTGCCAGAGCGGAATGGTTGCCGGGAGGAGGAGCGGCAGCAACGCCCCGGTGACGAGGAAACCCTCCGTCACTTCGAGATCGCGGATCTGCGCGGTGACGATCTCGATCCCCAGGCCGACCACATGCACGACGATGAAGATGGGGAAGAAATAGAGGGCTCCGAAAAGTGCGCACCAGAGGACATCGCCGGAGACGTATTGGCCGCCGAGCCATTGGAAGAGCCCGTTCTGCCAGTCGCCGAGCGGCACCGCGCCCGCTTCGATCGCCAGGAAGGCCTGGTAGCCGGTGTTCCAGTTGGCGATCAGGAGGCAGGGCCCCAGGGCCATCACCACGATGAACATCATGCGCTTGTAGTCGAGGCCGTCGCGCACATGCGAGGCGGTTCGCGTCTGGATGCCAGGCGTGAACATCATCGTGTCGAGGGCTTCGTAGGCCGAGGCGAGGGATTGGAAACGCCCGCCCTTCTGGACGTTGGGCTCTGCCTTGTCGAGGAGGTCTCGCAGGAACTGCATCAGCCCTCCTTCTCGATGCGGTCGAGGTTCTTGCGCAGGATGGGGCCGAAATCCGTCTTGCCGGGGCAGACGAATGTGCAGAGGGCGAGGTCTTCCTCGTCGAGCTCGAGCGCGCCGAGTTGTTCGGCCTGCTCGATGTCACCGACCATGAGCGAGCGCAGCAGGTAGGTTGCGATGATGTCCATCGGCATGACCTTCTCATAGGTGCCGAGGGGGAAGACCGGCCGGGGGGATCCGTTCGTATCCGTCGTCATGTCGAATTTCGTGCCGGGCAGGAGGCGGGAGAAGAACACGGGCAGGATCGAGAACTTGCCGAAGCCGGGATCGATCCAGCCCAGAAATTGACGGCTCCCGCTGCGCAGGGCGCTCACCTGCAGGTGGTAGCGGCCCAGGAATCCGAACTCGGCTCCCATGGCTTTCTTGCCGGAGATGACGGAACCGGAGATCACCCGAACCTCGCCCTCGGATTCGTCGAGTTCGCCAGCCGTGAGCTCATCCAGGTTCGCGCCGAGGCGGGTGCGTACCAGACGCGGGTTGGGAACCGGCGGGCCAGCGATCGAAACGATCCGCTCCACCGCGAGCTTTCCCGTCTCGGCCAGTTGGCCCAGTGCGATCACATCCTGGTAGCCGATATGCCACGAGGTGCGTGCGCGGGATACGGGCGCCAGCAGATGCATGTGCAGGCCCGGCGTGCCGGCAGGATGAGGGCCGTCGAAGACTTCGACCTGAACCGGCGAATCGACTCCACCGCGCACGGACGAGTCCGGGCTGACACATAAGTAGGTCGGCGCGTCACAGAGCTTGTCGATCAGTCTCAGACCGAGCTGAAACGCAGCAAGGTCTTCGCTGCAAACCGTGCTGGGTGAAGGTGCGAGCGGGTTCGTATCGATGGCGGTGACGAAGATCGCTTGAGGCGAGCTCTCCGGCTCCGGAACCTTGCTGAAGGGACGGCCGCGAAGCGAGGTCCACAGCCCGGTCTCGAGCATCAGCGCGCGAACGTCGTCGCCACTCCAGGCAGTGGGATCCCCGCCCTTCCAGCTGCTGAAAGTTTGGAGCTCCTCGGCACTGGGGTCGCCAGCGCGCTCGCTCTGGGAAAGCTCGATCACGACCGATCGCAGCACCCGCCGGGCACCTCGAAAGATCGCCTGAACCCTGCCGGCTCCGGGCGCGGTGTAGCGAATCCCGGGACGCAGACGATCCTCGAACAGGAGCTGGCCGCGTTTGACCGTGTCTCCTTCGGCGACGGCCAGGCGTGCGCGCACACCCGGCGTGTCATCGCCCATTACGGCCACACGGCCGATCTCCGGCCCGGCGTGGATTGCCTGCTCGGGATCACCCGAGATCGGCAGATCCAGACCCCTCCTGATCCGGTGCACCGCCATTGCGACGCTCTCCCTTGGCCCCTGCGGCATGTTGGGCCCCAGGTCTCGACGGCCGCGGATCCTAGCGGTCGAGAGCGATTTCGCTAGCGAAAACACCTGCTTCGGTGGATCTGATATACTGGAGTCCCCTAGGGGGGTGAATCGAGGAGGACTCCATGGAGATGCCCCACGTTCCCACAGCCCGGGAAATGATGACCCGCAAGCTCGTGACATTGCGCCCCGATCTACCGGCGGTAGAAGCGGCTGCTGTGCTGCTCAAGCACGGCATCTCGGGGGCCCCGGTGGTCGACGAGGAAGGCCACTTGCTCGGCTTGCTGTCGGAATACGACTGTCTCCGCGCCGTCGCTTCGGCGGATTTCGAGATGGACTCCCACGACGCGATAGAGGTCGTCGGCGAGCTGATGAGCAAGGACTGCGTGACGATCGGCCCGGAAATGGAACTCTTCGCGGTGGCGCATGAGTTCGTCGTTCGGCGAATGCGCAGGTTCCCGGTCATCGAAGACGGGAAACTCATCGGCCAGGTCAGCCGCCGCGACGCCTTGAAGGCCGCCGTAGCCCTCCGCAAGAAGATCAGCGGCTCCCACCACCAGTACCCGGACTACCCCGAAGGCCGAAACCCGAT
>JAFDCZ010000289.1 GCA_019312665.1 Deltaproteobacteria bacterium
GCTGGTGTCGATCAGCTCCCGCTTGCGGGCATCGTCGGCTTCGAGGGCGGCCAGCACGTTCCTGGTGATGTCCATTTGTTGCTCGACCTTGAAGCGCGAGCTGGCGATCCGGGCTTCGACGTTGGCCGCCTCCTCGCTGCGACGAAAATCGGCGAGCAGAAGCACGCCGTCATTGACGAGCACCCGGCGCGCTTCTTCCAGGAAGGCGCCGACATCCGGGTAGCAGTGCGAGCTTTCCACGTTCAGCACGACGTCGAAGGATGCGGCTTCGAACGGCAGCGCCTCGGCATTTCCCGAGAGGAAGCGCAGGCCCGCATCGTTGAAGTGGGCACGACTGGCCTCGACGGCTCGCTCTGAGAGGTCGATGCCGGAGACCTCGGACGCCCCGTGGGCGCGAAGCACGTGAGCAGCACCGCCTCCCCGGCCCGAGCCGACTTCCAGTACGCGCTTGTCCCGAAGTGGAGCGAGGGTCGCGAGAAAGTCATACAGCCCGAGCTGGAAGCGCTCCGGCGCGGCGCCTTCCGCTGGCGGCGCGTAGCCGTAGTTCATGCAGTGGAAATCGCTGAAGAGCAGCTCGGAGAGCTCGCTGATGCCGTCGTACCACGCCCGGTAGGCTTGTTCCCGAAAGGGAAGATTCAACGCCCGTGCCAGCTTCATGGCGCCGCGCGCCGTGGCCAGCTTTCCCGTCAGGCGAAGGCTGCTTCCGCCAGCCCGGCTCACGGGAGGATCACTTGTCGCAGAAGCTCCGGGCCCGGTGTGTAGATCCACTCGCGTTGGTCCTCGGGGATCCGGTCGGCGATCATCTTCCGGAAATGCGGCAGGCGATACCACGGGATGGCCGGTACGAGATGGTGCTCCCAGTGGTAGGGCGTGATGCAGAAGGGGAAGCAGAGGCCCATCAACGGGAACGTCAGCCCGCGGGTCTTGAGCCTTTGATCGGAGATCTCCCGGTAGCCGCCTCCGTGTTCCATGCTGCTCTTCAAGAAGTTCAAACAGGTTGCGGCCTTGATGGCGATCAGCGTCGTCAGCAGGGTGGCGATGGGTGCCTGGCTCAGCGGGAAGATGAGAATCGCCGTCCAGCCGAGTACGAAGCCCGCACCCCGTAGCCAGCCCGGTGCGGAGGAGCCTTCCGGCTTCGGACAGCGGTCGTTGAGGTCCTTCATCCAGAGGCGGTAGACCTCGAACTCATAGAACGGGATCAGCCAGACCTTGGCGAGCTTCACGAGCAGCGCGCGCCCCTCCAAAACGTATTTGGAGCAGTTCTGCGGGTCGTCTTCCTCGAGTGTTCGCCGATGGTGAAGGAGGTGGCCCTTGCGCCAGTGGAGCCCGTAATCCCGCAGGAAGAGCATGCAGATGGCCCAGCCGCCGATGTCGTTCAGTCTCCGACGCAGACGCGGCGAGCCCGTGATGAGGAACATGTTGTGGGAGGCCTCGTGGACCACCAGGGTGAAGAACGAGAAGATGAAGCTCCCGTATACGAGGCCTAGCAGCGGGACCATCAGCGGGGTCGGAAGGTTTCGGAACGCGAGATACGCCGCGGGAAACCCGATGATCAGCAGGGCCAGGCACGCCAGGTTGATGGCATTGTGCCGCCAGGTATCGCTCGTATCCGCCAAAGGGCGCCCCGCCTTCTCGAGCGTTTCGAGCCAGTCATCCTGGAGCGCTTCTTCACGCTTTGCGGAAACCATCCGCGGGTTGCCCCCTGCGTCGGATTCGCCGCGGCGCAGCGATTCGATCAACTTCTCCGAGGATAGCCTTTCGCGGGAAGGCTTTCCTTGCCCTTGAACGCAACCCCCCGTTGCGTTCGGGTTGGGTTGAAGAGCGTCCCCTCCGTTGCGGTTATTCGGGGGAGAGGACGGCCAGGGCCAGCTGCATGGCCAGCTGCATGTCGCCGTCGAGCTCGATCTGACCCGAGAGGAAGGCGTCCTGGGCCGCAAGATCGCCGGCTTTGAGGGATTCGTAGGCTGCGCGCTCGACGCGGATGGTGGTGGTGGGCTCGGCGGGGAGCGGGTCCTTGCCGAAGTGGGCGAGCAAGGAGAAGCCCCCTTCGCCTTGGAGCTGGAAGCAGAGCGTGCCGCTGAGAAGCTCCAGGTTCTGCATTCTCGAGGCGGTGATCTTGAGGTCGCCGCCCTGGCTGGCCAATGCGCCAAGGAAGCCCAGGGGCGAATCGCCGGCTTCGCTGGCCAGTCGCTCGAAATCCGGCCGCTCCAGGACGAGGGTCAGGAAGGGCGGATGGGTCGCCGCATCGCCCGCCGTCATCACACCGTCGGCGATGTTCAGGGTGAAGCTTCCGCCACCCTCGCCGCGGACCTCGATCTGCATCGTCGCGTTCACGCCGCGCAGATCGTCGAGCAGGCGCTGGGAGGTTTCGACTGCGCGCTCCTGTTCACGGAGGGTGCGAGCCCATTGGGCGGGGAAGAGTTCGGTGAAGTAGGTACGGGGATCGGAAGCGCTCACCTGTGTCCTCGTTGGTAGCGGTTGACGGCTCGGGCGTGCTCGGCGTAGGTGCGGGAGAAGTGGTGGGTGCCGTCGTTCTTCGAGACGAAGAAGAGGGCTTCTTCATCCTCGTTCGGTTCCACCACGGCGCGCAATGCGGCCGCGCCCGGGTTGGCGATCGGCCCCGGAGGCAGGCCTGGGATCTTGTAGGTGTTGTAGGCGTTCGAAGCGTCTTCGAGGTGCACGCGCCGCAGGTTGCCGTCGAAATCCGGAATGCCGTAGATCACTGCTGGATCCGTTTCGAGGCGCATTCCCCGGCTGAGCCGGTTCAGGAAGACGGCAGCGATGCGCGGTCTCTCTTCGGGCGCACCGGTCTCTTTTTCGACGATCGATGCGAGCACGACGACCTCGCGCATCGAAAGTCCGCGGGCCTTGGCGGGCTCCGCGAGCGGTGCCCAGGCCAGGCGGAATTGTTCCACCAGATCCTCGACCATCGCCCGGGCTCCGACGCCGCGCGCCCAGCGGTAGGTCTCGGGGAAGAGGTAGCCCTCGAGGTCGTCGCCCTCGACGCGCAGTGCCGCGGCAAACTCCGCGTCGTGCACGAGGCTCAGAACCTCCTCCGCCTCGGCAAGGCCCGCTTCCTCGAAGCGCGTCGCGATCTCGGCGGCGGTCAGGCCTTCGGGAAACGAGAAAGGATGGGTGCGAACCTGGCCCCGGGCCAGCCGGTCCAGGATCTCCGCCGGCGACTGCATGGCCGAAAGCTCGTACTCACCCGCGCGAAGGGATGCGCCCTGTTTCTGCCAACGGGCCAGGCCCTCGAACGCCCAGGCGCGCCGGACGAGCCCCGCCTGTTCGAGCGAGCGGGCGACGCGGCCCAAGGTCGAGCCTTCTGCCACCTCGAACACGATCGATTCGGCGTTCTGCTTCGGAGCGGTGAGCGCATGCCGCACGGTAAAGCCGCCCGCCACCAACGCGGCCGCCAGGACCGTGAGTATCGGGATCACGAAGCGCTTCACGCCGCGCCCCCCGAGGCCGCTCGCGCAGCCCGTTGCTCCAAGTAGGTACGCAGCAGCACGGTGGCGGCCACGGAATCCACCACTGCCTTCTTCTTGCGCCGGCCTCGTCGGCCGGTGGCTTCGAGCGCGCGCTCGGCCTCGCGCGTGGTCCAGCGCTCGTCGAAAAGATCGACGGGCAGGTCGAGGGCTTCGCGAAGCCCCGTGGCAAAGCGATCCGCGGCTTCGGCCTGGGCGCCTCGCGAGCCGTCCAGGTGGATCGGCAGGCCAACAACGACCCGCGACACACCGCGGCTGCGCACCAACTCACCGATGGCCGCGACGTCCAACTTGGCTCCGCGGCTCTCGATGGGCTCGAGCGGCAAGGCAATGCGGTCGTCCAGGTCGGATAC
>JAFDCZ010000033.1 GCA_019312665.1 Deltaproteobacteria bacterium
GCCAGCTCGGCCAGGGTCACCCCGCTCTTGGGGTGGAGGAGATCTCCCGCCAGCTCGGCCAGAGGCTCGAGGACGAAAGCCCGGAGATGCAAGCGGGGATGAGGCAGGGTCAGCGGTTCGGTTTCCAGCACCTGGTCGCCGTAGAGCAGAAGGTCCAGATCGAGCTCTCGTGGGCTGTCTCGCGCTCCGTCCCTCGAACGGCCCGCAGCGGATTCGATCGCGAGAAGCTCCCCGAGCAGGGCCAGGGGCGGGAGCGTGCTGTCGAGTTCCGCTACCGCGTTCAGGTAGGGCCCCTGGGGCGGCCCGCCCACGGGCTCGGTCTCGTAGAGCCGCGATGCCTGGGCCAGCCGGCAGCCATCGATCCGACCGAGAGCCTCCAGGGCTTCGGCAAGCCTGGCCTCCCGATCGCCCAGATTCGATCCCATCCCGATGAAGACGCGTGCCATCAGGGCTCCTAGAGTATCCGGCCATGCAGCCGGAAACCTCGCTTCCGGAGCTACCCCGCTCGCGGGCGCTCGCCCTGCGGCTGGCGCAGGTCGAGAGTCGGAACGTCACCTGCCTGTCTCCCACCCCACCGATCTTCTGGGAGCGGGCAGAGGGCGCCAACGTCTGGGATGTGGATGGCAACCGCTTCGTCGATCTGGGCGGCGGCTTTGGCGTGGCGAACGCGGGCCATGCCCACCCGCTCGTCGCCGCAGCCGTAGCCGACCAGGCCGGGCGACTGATGCACGCGATGGGGGACGTGCATCCCCCTGCCGTGAAGGTCGAATTGCTCGAAGCACTGGCTGCCCTGTTTCCGGGCGGCGGATCCGCGCGCACGGTCCTCGGTTCATCGGGCTCGGACGCGGTCGAAGCCGCGCTCAAGACCGCACTCCTCGCAACCGGCCGCGCCGGCGTGCTCGCGTTCGAGGGCGGCTACCACGGGCTGGCGCTGGGTGCATTGGATTCCACCTGGCGCAGCGATTTCCGCGCGCCTTTCGCCGCTCGCATTCCCAACCGTACGGTGTTCGCACGCTTCGGCGATCTGGAGGACGTCGTCCGTACCGCCGAGAAGACCAGCGAAGAGATTGGCGCGGTGCTCGTCGAGCCGGTTCAAGGCCGCGGCGGCGAGCGCGTCCCGCCGGCCGGCTTCCTCGCGGGTTTGCGCCGGCTCTGCGACGAGCGGGGCTGGCTGTTGATCGCCGACGAGGTGTACACAGGCTTCGGACGAACCGGCCGCACCTTCGCCTGCCAGCACGAGAACGTCGTGCCCGACCTCTTGTGCGTCGCCAAAGGCCTGGCCTCCGGCATGCCCATCTCTGCATGTATCGGCCGAGCCGAGGTGATGGACAGCTGGCCTGTCTCTCGCGGCGAAGCCCTCCACACGCAGACCTTTCTCGGCCACCCGCCCGGCTGCGCCGCCGCCTTGGCCTCGCTGACTGTCCTCGAGAAAGAGGGTCTTGCCAAACGTTCGGCAGAGCTCGGAGCGTGGGCCCTCGAACGTATTTCCGGATCGACCGCGGGCCTTGCCTCGGTTCGCGAATGCCGCGGCCTCGGGTTGATGATCGGCATCGAATGCCGTGAGCCGGGAATCGCCATACGGATCACCGAGGAAGCCCTGGCGTGCGGCTTCATCTTGTTGCCTTCTGGTGACCGGGGCGAAGTGCTCTCGATCACGCCCCCGCTGACGATCGGACGCTCTGCCCTGGAGGCCGGCCTCGATACGCTCACCCGGTTGCTCCAATGACGCAGCCGGAGGCGGAGGTGCTGCGTTGGATGCGCGAATCCCCCGACGTGCGGGACGATGAACGTTTCCTGCGCCTGGCACTCGCCCTCTTCGCTCATCAATTCGCCCATTGCGAGCCCTACCGCCGCTTCTGCGAGGGCCGCGGCCGAACGCCAGACACGATCCAAGCGTGGGAGGAGATTCCGACGGTCCCGACGGGCGCGTTCAAGGAGCTTCGCCTCGCGAGCTTCCCCGAGGAACGGACGCAGCATGTCTTTCGCACGAGTGGAACCGCGACCGATCAACGAGGCGAACTCCACCTCGAAAGCCTGGAAGCCTACGAGGCTTCTCTCGTGCCCAGCTTCGAACGGGGATTGCTCCCGGATCTGAGCGATGAACTCGCCGTTCGGATGCTCAGCCTGGTCCCCTCTCCAATCGAAGCTCCAGATTCATCTCTCTCTCACATGCTCGGGGTGATGCACGATCGACGCGGCGACTCGGAGAGCCAGTTCTTCGTAGAGGACGGCGAACTTCGAGAGCGATCCATCCAGAGCGCCTTGGAGGCGGCCGCAGCAGCCACGACCCCGCTCTTGTTATGCGGAACCGCTTTCGCCTTCGTGCACCTGCTCGATGCAATGGCTGCCAGCGACCAAAGCTTCGTCCTTCCGGCGAGCGCGCGCATCATGGAAACCGGCGGCTTCAAAGGCCGCGCTCGAGCCATGGATCGCGACGCCCTCTACGAGTGGATCACGGATCGCCTCGGCGTGCCGAGCGAACGCATCGTCAACCAGTACGGGATGACCGAACTCGCGAGTCAGTTCTACGACACAATCCTCTCTCAGCCGGGAGAGCCGCGGCAAAAACGCATCCCGCCTTGGGTCCGCGTCCGCATGGTCGACCCGGAGAGCGGCGACGAGGTAGCGAATGGCGAGGTTGGCGTGATCCGAATCGTCGATCTCGCGAATACGGGCAGCATCCTCGCGATCCAGACGGCCGATCTCGGCATGATGCGAGGCGACGGATTCGAAGTTCTGGGGCGGGCGCGAGGTGCCGAAGCGCGCGGCTGCTCGATCGCGGCCGACGAGATGCTCAGTGCTGCACGCTCCTGAGATCGAGGCCGCCTGGGCCCGGCTTCGCGAAGCAGGCCGCGCCCTTGCCGCGCGGAGCCAGGAGGACAACCTGGAAGTGTTGGCCAGGCTTCTGGATGAGCTCGCGCTTCCGGGCTCGGAAACTCACCAACGCCTCGCAGCCGACCTGCCCGAAGCCACGGGCTTCCACCCAGCGACGGTACGGGCAGGTCTCGAACTCGCACTCGCGGGATGGACCGGCGAAGCCTTGCACACCCTCGTCCAGACAGAGCTGGGCCCGGATGCATCCCGTCGGGCGCGCGGCTTCGACACCACTGCGGTGCTTCTGGGTGGCGCCCTCCCGATGCCGACCATTCTCTCCCTCGTCGCGCCTCTGGTCGTCGGCTCGCTGGTGCTCGCCCGCAGTGGCCGGCACGATTCCGTGACGGCCAGGTGCATCGCCGATGCGTTGAACCGGCTGGATCCAGAACTCGGCGCATGCCTTTCCTTGAGCCGCTTCGCGCGCGACGAGCGGGAAGCGTTGGATGCATTCCTTCGCGCCGAATGCGTCGTCGCCACGGGCTCGGACGAAACCCTCGCCGAGATCGCCGGGCGAATCGATCCGGGAACCCGCTTCGTCGGCTACGGGCATCGGTTGTCCGTCGCGGTGATCGGCGCCGAAGCCGATCCAGCCGAGGCGGCGGACGCACTGGCTCTCGACGTCGCATTGTGGGATCAACTCGGTTGCCTGTCGCCGATCGCGGCCTGGGTGCTCACTCCGAACGGAAAGATCCCGGACGCCCTCGAAGCCGAACTGGTGCGAGCCTTCGGGGAGCTTGGCAAACGCCTGCCTCGTGGCGTGATCTCGCCGGAAGCCGGAGCTGCCCTCGCTCAGGAACGTGACGGCGCCGAGCTTCGTGCGGCGTCGAATGAGCGCGTGCGTCTGCACGCCGGCGAAGGCTGGACGCTCGTCATCGAGCCCTCTTCGCCGACAGGCCCGGCGCCGCTGCATCGTTTCCTCCGCGTGCATCCGGTGCCCGACCTTGCCGCTCTTCACAGCAATCTGGCGCCGTTCGCTCCCCGGCTTGCTGCGGTTGGCCTGGCCGCTGGGGCCGAAGAGAGGGCCCGCTTGGTTGCGGCCCTGCGAACACTTGCACCTTCTCGGATCGCCCCGCTCGGGCGCATGCAGGCGCCTCCTCTCAGCTGGCACCACGATGGACAAGGCGTGCTGTGGCCGCTGGTCCGTTTCACCGATGTCGAGCTGTGATGAGCGAGATGCGGTGAGCAGGCGAGAACAGGACACAGGGCTGTCGCACCCGGGCATCGGTGCGGCTGGAGCCGGTGCGTTCGGACTCGCGCTGGCCGCGTTCATGGATGTGGCACTCGTCCGCTTCCCTCCAACCTCGGGAGAAGCAATCGCCGCCGTCACGTTGATGGGGCTCTTCGGCGCGGTCGTGGGCGGTGCCATCGGCCTTCTCTGGGCGCGCATCCCCATGCTCCGGCCGATGACGAGCAGCGGCCTGCTCGGAGCCGCCGCGGGCTTGTTCGCGCTCTTCTTCTCGTTGGGCCTGCTCTTCTTCCTGGGCGGTGAGCTGCACCTCCGTTTCCTCGGCACGATCACCTGGCTGAGCCTGCTCGTGCCACCTGCCGCATTCATGCTATTCGCGGCGGCTACCCGTCAGCTGTTGCCGAAGCGTTGGGCAGAAGCGTCGCTGGCTCGAACGCATGTAGGCTTGTGGGCGGGTGTGCTCGCATGCGTCCTCGCTGCCGGATCGTTCCCGCTGCTTGCGGCTCATCCGGCCGGCGCGCCTGCCGGATTCGTGATTGGCATCGGCTCCCTCGCGCTGCTCGCCCGGTACCGTCCGGGGCACGTCCCGTTGGATGGCATGCTCGCTCTCGTGCTCGGTCTTCTGGTGACCTGGCCCGCCCCCTCTCCCTCACACCCGGACCCTCCGAGGCCGGCGCCTCGCTCGGTGGTGGTGCTCCTGCTCGATACGACACGGGCTGACGCACTCGGCCCCTACGGCGCGGGCCCGGACGTGACGCCTGTGCTCGACCAACTCGCTGCGGAAGGCAGTGTGTTCGAGCAGGTGGTGAGCACATCACCCTGGACGGCGCCCTCCCACGCATCCATGTTCACCGGGCATTTTCCGCGCACTCACGGTGTGCGGAACGGAACGCCGCGCCACCTCGACGAAGCCTTCGAAACGACGGCCGAGCGGCTCGCCGACGCCGGCTACCAGACGGCTGCCATTTCTTCGAACAGCTGGCTGCGGGTCACGAACATCGTGCAGGGCTTTCAGCATTTCGAAGAAGTGAACCACCTCCACCGGGACAAACTCCTGCTGTCGCGGGCGATGCGGTACAGCGGCATCGGCTGGGAGCAGTGGATCGACCGAGGCGCCGCGGAAGCGGAGACTGCGATCGACACATGGATGGCGCAGCTCGATGCGGATCGTCCCTTCTTCTTGTTCCTGAACCTCTTCGAAGCGCACAATCCCTACCTTCCACCGCTGCGGGATCGCGGCGCCACGAACCCGGGCAGCTGGCTGCGGGGCATTCGCGCCATGCGCGGGTACCACCCGGTGCGTTGGCACTCGAACCCGCCGCGGCAGCCTTGGCGCATCGCCACGACACGCGCCCTCTATCGCAGCGGCGTGCGCTATCAGGATCGGCGCATCGGCCGGATCCTCGAGGTGATCCGCAGCCACGTGGAGCTCGACGACATCCTTCTGATCGTCACTTCCGACCACGGCGACAACCTGGGGGAAGCCGATCGTTGGGGCCATCAATTCGACTTGAACGATGCGCTGATCCGCGTTCCGTTCATCGCCCGCGCACCGGATGTCTTTCCCGCCGGCGAGCGGATCCGCGAGGCCCACCAGACCCTCGACCTGCACGCGACCCTGCTCGATTGGGCGGGCCTCGAGCCGGACAACAGCCCGGCGCGAAGCCTTCTCCCCGGCGCGCGGCGGCCCCGCGCGGCAACCTTCGCCGAGGTCTATCCGGAAGCCTGGATGCTCAGCCGCATCGATCCGGCCGGCAGCCGCAGCTCGGAGGAGCTGGATACGCCGGTCTGGGCCATCCGCCGAGATGGGCACAAGCTCGTCGTTCGACGCAGCGGCGAGGTGTTGTACGACCTGGGTGCCGACCCGATCGAAGCCCGAGACGCCCGCGCTGACCATCCGGCGCTGGCTGCCGCCCTCCGCCGTGAGCTCGACGCCTGGTTCGAGCGCTTTCCTGGCCCGCGCCCGGACGGCAGCGCTCCGCAACCGACCCCGCTCCCCTCGGAGACGGAGGCGCTGGATCCGGAGACCCGCCGGCAGCTCGAGGCGCTCGGCTACATGTAGCTCCCCTGGGGGACCCCAGGTTCCGCTCAAGTAGAACCAAGCTGGTCCGATATTTACAGGACTGAATTGGTCCGATATGTTTCGCGCTTCCTCCAGCCCCCAGGCCAGCCCATGCTCCGCATCAGCAAACTCACCGACTACGGGATCGTCCTGCTCGTCCGCTTCGCCCAGGAGGCCAGCGGCACGACGCTCACCGCTCGTGAAATGTCGGAAGCCACCGAGCTGCCGCTGCCGGTGGTGAGCAAGATGTTGAAATCCCTGGCGAGTGCCGATCTGCTGGCATCTCAGCGCGGCTCTCGGGGCGGCTACCAGCTCGCGAGGCAACCAGAAGCCGTGAGCGTGGCGGAGATCATCGAGGCCCTCGAAGGGCCGATCGCCCTGATGGAATGTGTCGCCGCCGAAGGACTCTGTGATCAGGAATCGCATTGCGGTCTGCGCGCGCCCTGGCAACGCATCAACAGCGCCATCCAGACGACGCTCACCCGGGTCAGTCTGGCCGAGCTCGCCGCGGACACGCCACCGCGTCACCAAACCACCCTCGCCATCGCCTAGGACAGGATCAGAAGAAGCATGTCGGAAACCATCGAAGAACTCGCAGCCCGCGAGTACGAATACGGCTTCGTCACGGACATCGAAGAGGAGCGGATTCCGAAGGGCCTCTCCGAGGAGATCGTCCGGATCATCTCCGCCAAGAAAGACGAACCGGAGTGGCTGCTCGAATGGCGACTCAAGGCTTTCAAGCGCTTCCAGCAGATGCTCGCGGAAGGCCACAGCCCGGACTGGGCGAAGGTCTCCTACCCGGAGATCGATTTCCAGGACATGTACTACTACGCGGCCCCCAAGCAGAAGAAACAACTCGAGAGCCTGGACGAGGTCGATCCGGAATTGCTCGCGACCTAC
Organism: Deltaproteobacteria bacterium; assembly: GCA_019312665.1. Classification (GTDB taxonomy): domain Bacteria; phylum Myxococcota_A; class UBA9160; order UBA9160; family UBA6930. The sequence goes on from JAFDCZ010000033.1 coordinate 7,023, forward strand.
GACAAGCTGGGCATCCCGCTCCTGGAACAGAAGCGCCTGGCGGGTGTCGCCGTCGATGCGGTCTTCGACAGCGTCTCGGTCGCGACGACCTACAAAGCCGAGCTCGAAAAGAAGGGCATCCTGTTCGGCTCGTTCTCCGAGGCAGTCAAGGATCATCCGGAGCTGGTGCGGAAGTATCTGGGCTCGGTCGTTCCCTATTCGGACAACTTCTTCGCAGCGCTCAACTCCGCCGTCTTCAGCGACGGCTCGTTTGCGTACATCCCGAAGGGCGTGCGCTGCCCGATGGAGCTCTCCACCTACTTCCGGATCAACGCCCAGGAAACCGGCCAGTTCGAGCGCACCCTGATCGTCGCCGAAGAGGGCTCCTACGTGAGCTACCTCGAGGGTTGCACGGCGCCGATGCGCGACGAGAACCAGTTGCACGCGGCCGTCGTCGAGCTGGTCGCTCTCGATGATGCCGAGATCAAGTACTCGACCGTGCAGAACTGGTACCCGGGCGACAAGAATGGCAAGGGTGGCATCTACAACTTCGTGACGAAACGCGGCGCTTGCCGCGGCAAGCGCTCGAAGATCTCCTGGACCCAGGTCGAGACCGGCTCTGCCATCACCTGGAAATATCCGAGCTGCATCCTCCAGGGCGACGATTCCGTCGGTGAGTTCTACTCAGTCGCGCTGACGAACAACTGGCAGCAAGCCGATACCGGCACGAAGATGATCCATATCGGCAAGAACACGAAGAGTACGATCATCTCGAAGGGAATCTCCGCAGGGCATGGCCAACAGAGCTACCGCGGCCTCGTACGCATCGGGCCCAAGGCCCATGGTGCGCGGAACTACAGCCAATGCGATTCCCTGTTGCTCGGCGATCAATGCGGTGCGCATACCTTCCCCTACCTCGAGGTGAAGAACGCCTCTTCCACCCTGGAGCATGAGGCCACCACCTCGAAGATCGGGGAAGACCAGCTCTTCTATTGCCGCCAGCGTGGAATCTCCGAAGAGGATGCCATCTCGATGATCGTGAACGGCTTCTGCAAGGAGGTACTGCGCGAACTGCCGATGGAGTTCGCCGTAGAGGCCCAGGCATTGCTTGGCATATCGTTGGAAGGGAGTGTGGGTTAGTGACGATGCTCGAAATCGAGAACCTCCACGCCACGGCGGGCGGTACGGAGATCCTGAAGGGGATCGACCTCACGATTCGCCCGGGTGAGGTGCATGCCATCATGGGCCCGAATGGCTCAGGCAAGAGCACCCTGGCCGGTGTCCTCTCGGGCCGACCGACCTTCGAAGTGACGCAGGGGTCCGTTCTCTATCAGGGGAAGAACCTTCTCGATCTGGAGCCGGAGCAGCGCGCGAGAGAGGGCATCTTCCTCGCCTTCCAGTACCCGGTCGAGATTCCCGGCGTGACGAACAATTACTTCCTCAAGGCTTCGCTGAATGCGATCCGTGCTCACCGTGGCGAAGAGGAACTCGATGCCATGGACTTCCTCTCCGTCGTCAAGGAGAAGATGAAGATCGTCGAGATGCCGAAGGACCTGATGGGTCGCTCGATCAACGAAGGTTTCTCCGGCGGCTAGAAGAAGCGCAACGAGGTGCTTCAAATGCTGCTCCTCGAGCCGAAGCTCATGGTCCTCGACGAAACCGATTCAGGCCTCGACATCGACGCCCTGCGCGTCGTCGCAACGGGGGTGAACCATCTGCGCAGCCCGGAGCGTTCGATGCTGCTCATCACCCACTACCAGCGCTTGCTCGACTACATCGTCCCTGATTTCGTGCACGTACTCTCCGAGGGGCGCATCGTTCGCAGTGGTGGCAAGGAGCTGGCCCTCGAGCTGGAAGAAAAGGGCTACGGCTGGATCGAGGAGGCCCGCGCGTGAGTGACGCGCTGAAGAGCGCCGCGGAGCGCTTCCTGGCGCAAGCCCGGGAGCAAGAACCGACGCCTGCGTTCAGCGAGCTGCGACGTGAGGGCATCGCTGCATTTTCCGAGCACGGCCTTCCTGACACGAAGCAGGAGGAGTGGCGCTACACGAACGTCAGGCCGCTTGCCGGCATCGAATGGGCAGCACTCCACGAGCCGCTCAGCCCATCTCGCAATGCGATCGAGGGCGTCGCCACGCCCATCTTCGCCTGCGGGCTGGAGGTCTTCGTCGATGGGCATCACCATCCGGAGCTGCACGGCTCACCGGGCGCTTCGGAAGTAACGGCCCTCGGCACCGCCTCGGCTCCACCCGCCTTGCTCGGCCAGCTGGCGGACGCGAAGGCCCATCCTTTCGTCGCCCTGAATGGCGCTCTAGCAAGCGATGGTGCCCGGGTCCACGTCCACGGCGAAGATCCGCGTGCCGTGCATCTCGTCTTCGCCCAGGGCTCGGAGGATGCGGCGAGCCACCCGCGCGTGGTGATCGACGCAGATCCCGGCAGCCGTGGGACGATCATTCTCGACCACGTGTCCCTCGCCGGGGCACGCCATTTCTCCAACTCGGTCGTCGAGATCGAGGTGGCAGAGAATGCCTCCGTGGATCTGATCATTCTCCAGCGTGCAGGTGATGCGAGCTTCCACGTCGGCCATGTGGCGGGCCGTGTCGAACGGAATGGACGTCTGCGCACCCACACGATCAGCCTGGGCGGCCGTTTCGTGCGCAACGATCTGGCGGTGGTCCTGGCCGGCGAAGGCGCCGAGTGCAGGATGAACGGGCTCTACCTCGGCCGCGGCGCGGGCCTGATCGACAACCACACCTGGGTGGACCATGCGGTGCCCCATTGCACCAGTGACGAGCTCTACAAAGGTGTCCTGGCCGAAAGCTCCCGCGGCGTCTTCCGCGGAAAGGTCATCGTGCGTCCCGACGCACAGAAGACCGACGCAAGACAATCGAATTCGAATCTCCTGCTCTCCGACAAAGCCGAGATCAACACCAAGCCCCAGCTCGAGATCTATGCAGACGACGTCAAGTGCAGTCACGGTGCCACGATTGGCCGCCTGGATGCGGAAGCCATCTTCTACCTGCGCAGCCGAGGCGTCGCAGAAGACGACGCTCGCGCCATGCTCACGCGCGGCTTTGCCGCGGAGGTCTTGTCGTCCCTGCCAGAACCGTCGCTTGCCGAAGCGATGAGCGCGCTCTTCGTGGAGCGGCTCGAAGCCGCTGAAGAGGCCGCATGAGTTTCGATCCCTACGCCATCCGCAACGACTTCCCGATTCTCGAACGAACGAATAGGGGAAAGCCTCTCGTCTACCTGGACACGGCAGCCAGCGCCCAGAAGCCCCGCGCCGTGATCGATGCCATCAGCGAGTTCTACGAGAGCCACTACGCGAACATCCATCGCGGGGTGTACGAGCTTTCGGAGCGGGCGACGCGAATGCATGACGACGCACGGGAAAAGGTGGCAGCCTTTCTCGGTGCGGCCGAGAGCCGGGAGATCGTCTTCACCCGCAACGCAACCGAATCGATCAATCTGGTTGCAGCGAGCTGGGGCCGCCAGAACCTGGGCGCCGGTGATGAAATCTTGATCACGACACTCGAGCATCACGCCAACATCGTTCCCTGGCAGCTGCTCTGCGAGGAAAAGAACGCGCACCTTCGCGTCGTCCCGATCAACGATGCCGGCGAGCTCGACATGGATGCTTTCGAAAGCCTGCTCTCGGATCGCACCCGGCTCGTTGCCGCGAGCCATGTCTCGAACGCCCTGGGGACGATCAACCCGGTGCGCGAGATCATCAGCATCGCTCATGAACGCGGCATCCCGGTGTTGCTCGACGGCGCGCAGGCCGTGCCTCGCTTCGCCGTCGATGTCCAGGAGCTAGGCTGTGACTTCTACGTCTTTTCGGGCCACAAGCTCTACGGCCCGAGCGGCGTAGGCATCCTCTACGGCCGCGCCGAACTGCTCGAATCGATGCCTGTCTATCAAAGCGGCGGCGACATGATCGAGACCGTCTCCTTCGAGAAGAGCACCTTCAAATCGGCCCCCTACAAATTCGAGGCCGGCACACCGGACATCGCCGGAGCCATCGGCCTCGGCGCCGCCATCCAATACTTGAGCGGCCTGGGCATGGACGAGATCGAGCGACACGAGATGGAACTCACGGCCTACGGGACGAAGCTCCTCGAAGCGATCCCCGAGGTCCGCCTGATCGGCACCGCCGCCAAGAAGACCGGCGTTCTGTCCTTCGTCGTCGATGGCATCCACCCCCACGATCTCGGCACCATCCTCGATATGGAGGGCATCGCGATCCGTGCCGGCCACCACTGCGCGCAACCCCTGATGGAGCGCTTCGACGTACCGGCGACGGCACGCGCTTCCCTGGGCCTCTACAACATTCCCGAAGACCTGGACCACCTGGGGGAAGGTCTTCACAAGGCGATCGAGATGTTTCGCTGATGGACGATCTTCGAGAGCTCTACCAGACCACGATCCTCGACCACAACAAGAAGCCGAGGAATTTTCGTGTGCCCGACTCCGCAAACCATGAGGCCGACGGCTTCAACCCGTTATGCGGGGACAAGGTGACCGTCTATGTGCAGGTGAAGGACGGAGAGGTCAGCGACGTGGGCTTCCAGGGCTCCGGCTGTGCCATCTCGACGGCTTCCGCCTCGATGATGACCGAGGCCATCAAGGGCAAGCCGGTGGCGGATGCCCTCGCACTCTTCGATTCGTTCCACGAATTGGTGACGAGCCCGGCCCTGGACGAACCGGACGCCGAAGGCGTGGGAAAGCTCACTGTGTTCGCAGGCGTTCGTGAATTCCCCATGCGCGTGAAATGCGCGACGCTCGCCTGGCATACGCTCAAATCCGCGCTCGAAGACAGCGACGAGACGGCGAAGACCGAATGAGGAGAAGCCCCGGTGGACAGCGCTGAAGAGATCAAACAACGCGTAGTCGACATGATCCATACGGTCTACGACCCGGAAATCCCGGTCGACATCTACGAACTCGGGCTCATCTACGAGGTAGAATCGGATTATTCCGGCGAAGTCAGGATCGTCATGACGCTCACTTCGCCGATGTGTCCCGTCGCCGAGACCCTGCCGCCCGAGGTGGAAGCCAAGGCGCGCGCCGTCGAGGGCGTTACGGATGTGATGCTCGATCTGGTGTGGGAACCGCCGTGGAGCCCGTCGATGATGTCCGACGCGGCCAAGCTCGAACTCGGCATGGAATGAAGGCCCGATCGCTTGTCGCGCTTCCCAACTCCGGTCGCGCCACATTCATGAGCGTGCGAGACGATGCGATCCGCGAAGGCAGCCGCCACGTAGAGATGACCCGACTCCGCGACCACGGTGTAGAAGCGTCGTCCGACCGGGTCGCCCATGAGGAGCCTCTGGAAATCCAGGTTGGAGGTACCCCGCTGGCCGTGCTGATGCGCACTCCTGGACACGATCTGGAACTCGCCACCGGCTTTCTGATCACCGAGGGAATCGTGTCCTCTCGCAAGGCGTTGGCATCGGTGCATCACCAGAGCGGGGGCGACGACGACGCGAACGTGATCCGCGTCAACCTCGCCGACGAAGCCGAGGTAGATCTCGAATCACTGCGCCGAAGCTTCGTCGCCAGTTCGAGCTGCGGGGTATGCGGGAAAGGAAGCCTCGAGATCGCACTTCGCGTGGCTCCGGCCCTCGACGACCTGGCGCGCTTCGAACCCCGTCTCTTCCCCCCGCTCCTCGAGCAGCTTCGTGCCGCCCAGGTCGTCTTCGAAGAAACAGGCGGCCTGCATGCAGCGGGCCTCTTCGATCGTGAAGGCCGGCTGTTGGTCGCCCGCGAGGATGTCGGCCGGCACAACGCCGTCGACAAGACCATCGGCTGGGCGCTCCGAAACGACCTCATCCCGCTCGAGGGGCACATCCTCCTCGTCTCGGGGCGCATCTCATTCGAGATCGTCCAGAAGGCCCTGGCTGCTCGCATCCCGGCAGTTGCCGCCGTCTCCGCACCGACTTCCCTGGCCGTCGAGCTGGCCCGGAAATCCGGGATGCTGCTCGTCGCCTTTCTTCGCGAAGACCGGCTCAATGGCTACGGCGCTCGAGAAAGGCTCGTTGCCAGCTGACGCGGGGCGCCTCTGCCCTGAATCAGCTGGACCGACGATCACGCGACGTTGTGCAGGTGCACGTCCGTCTGGGGGAAGGGAATCGAGATACCCGCAGCATCGAAGCGGGTCTTGACCTTCTCTTGCACGTCGAAATACACCGCCCAATAGTCTGCGGTCGCAACCCAGGGGCGCACGACGAAGTTCACACTCGAGTCCGCAAGCTCGGAAACCGCGACGGTCCATGCGGGATCGGCGAGTACACGGTCATCGTCGGCCAGAATACTTTCGATCACCTTCCGAGCGCCCGGGATGTCTTCCGCGTATCCGATGCCGAACACCATGTCGACACGACGGGTATCGTAGGCGGAGTAGTTCGTGATGCTCGCACTGGTCACCGCAGCGTTGCCGACGATCACTTTCCGGTTGTCGGGCGTCTTCAAGACCGTGTTGAAGACCTGGATCTCTTCGACCGTTCCACTCACGTCTGCCGCCTCCACGTAGTCGCCCACTTTGAAGGGTCGAAACACGATCAGCAGAGCGCCCGATGCAAAGTTGGAAAGCGAGCCCTGGAAGGCCAGACCGATCGCCAGCCCTGCCGCGGCGATGACAGCCGCGAACGAGGTGGTGTTGACGCCCAGGCGGCCGAGCGCGGAGATCACCACCATTGCCATCAACACCATGTAGACGAGGCTCGAACTGAAGCGGACCAGCGTGGGATCCACACTGGCGCGGCGCATCCCCCTGGTCAGCAGCGTCTGGGCGAGCTTCACACCGAACCACCCGATCACCAGGATCGCAGCGGCCGCCACGAGATCGGGTGTCCACGCGAGCACCGCTTCGCGGAGCGTCTCGAGCATTTCGTTCATCGGTTCTTCTCCTTCATCCAGGTTCTGTTGGCGAAGGGCATGCCATGTGCCCTACCGCCATGATTGCCTTGCAACGAGAGCCCGGTGCGCTGCCAGCCGACGCTCACTCCGAAACGGGAAGATGAGTACCACTCCGGCCACGAATCCGCCGACATGGGCCCAGAATGCGACGCCGCCACCTTCACTGCTCAGGGCCGGAAGTCCGCCCATGACCTGGAGCAGAAACCAGAAGCCGAGCATGAACCAGGCCGGCACGATGATCCGATCCACGTAGAATCCGAGCACCAGGAGTATGTGGACGCCCACCTTCGGATAGAGAACGGCGTAGGCCCCCATGATTCCACCGATCGCGCCAGAGGCGCCGACCATCGGAGTGGCGCTGTACGGGTTGCTCGCCATCTGGGCAGCGACGGCTGCCAGGCCGCATAGCAAGTAGAAGACGACGAAACGCCCCCTGCCCATGGCGTCTTCGACGTTGTCTCCGAACAACCACAAGAACCACATGTTGCCGAGCAGGTGGAACCAACCTCCGTGCAGAAACATCGAGCTGACTGCCGTGAGCCAGTTCGGTTCCGCCTCTATTCGACAGGCGAGGCCTGAGCCGAGTGGAATTTCCGTTCCAGGCGCCAGGTTGCCAAGCAGCTCGCCCGGAATTGCACCGAGTTCGCAAATGGAACGCACGAGTTCCGGCTCCGTCCCAAGGCCCTGAAGCAGGACCCAGGCCGCGACGTTGGCTCCGATCAGCGCCACTGTGGCGGCGGAGGCCCGGAGGGTGGGATTGTCATCGCGAAGGGGAAACAAGGCGGGAGGAGCGTAGCGGGTAGCGGCAGATCAAGGGACGTCACAGCCCGTGCGAAGCCAATCGACGAGAATCCTTGCCACAGCGATTCGATCGGACGAAAAGGAATGATCCGAACGCTCGAGCACCCTGGAATCGAAGCGCGGCGCGTTGGCCGCGCTCAGGGCGGCAACCAGCGGATCGTGGTGAACGGCGGTCGGTGTGACTTCGTCTCTCGCACCGGCGAGCAGCAACACCGGCTTGCGAGCCAGGAGGGGCGCACGAGCGATCGTATCGAAGCGATCCGGTGTCTCTCGGAGTTCTGCGACCAGTTCCGCTCCCGACATTCCGCGGATCGGCCCCGCCCAGCCATCGAGTGATGCCGCGATGGCTGCCTGCTGCTCCGGATCGGCAGCAGCCATGGCAAAGGCACCGAGATTGGCGCCGGCCAGAGATGCTACGCAGGCGACCTCGGAGAGATCCGCCGCCGACACCAATGCAGCGAAGCCTCCCATGCTGTGCCCCACCAGGGCGATCTGCGACGCATCGATGCGGTGGGCGGCTGCGAACTCCTCCGACCGCACGGCCGCCACGACACTGGCCACATCCTCGATGACGTGGCCGAACGAAAACACGCCATCGCTTCCCCAAGCGCCTCGGTAGTGGAAGAACACTACATTCCAGCCCCCGCGCCGGATGGCTTGAGCGAGATCGAGGTTGCGCTCGTTGCCGGGAAAGCCATGGAGCAGGATCACGGTCGGATGCGGGCCTGCACCCTGTGCGACGTAGATGATCGCGTTCATGCGGTCGCCGTGGCTCTCGAAGCGGGTCTCCACCAATTCGGGCGGATGTGCCGAATCGAACACGCGCGGGTCGTTTCCTACCGGATCCGGCGACCCAGGCGGGAGAAACGCGCAGGCCGAAACCAGGAAGAGGGACGCGAAGACAGATAGGCGTGTCATGCCGCCCAGCTTAGCTCTCGTGGTATGGTTCCCGGGTGCCCGCCGCCCCCCTGCTCGTAACCGGCGCCAACGGCCACCTCGGCCGGGATCTGATTCGCGCTGTCGGTGGCACCAGGCCCATCCGCGCAGCAGTGAGATCAGAACGCGCCGCCGCCATCCTCGCCGAGTTGCCGGAAGCGCTTCGTCCCGAGGTGCATATCCTCGACTACGCGGACGAGGCCGCGCTCCGGGCCGCTGGCGAAGGTTGCAGCGCCTGGATTCACCTGGTCGGCATCCTGAAGGAGAGCCAGACCGCGCGCTACGAGGACGCCCATGAGCGAACCTGCGAAGTGCTCGCGCGAGCCGCGGAGAAGGCAGGCGCCGAACGGATCGTCTACATGAGCATCCTGGGCGCCGATCCAGCTTCGCGGAACGCTTGCCTTGCCTCGAAAGCCCGTGCCGAAGGCACACTCAGCTCCGGCGCGACACCCGCCACGACTCTGCGTGTGCCAATGGTGCTCGGCCCGAACGAAATCGCGGCCGGCGCCCTGCTTGGCCAGGCGAGCGCTCCGGTATCCTTCCTGACCCGCGGAGGGGCGACGCGGGAACAACCCATCGACGCCCGTGATGTCGTTGCAGCCATTCTGGCCGCGGCGAACGAGCAGGGCAGCACAAGCGGAGGCCTCGATCTCGCGGGCCCCGAGTCGCTCACGCACCGGGAGCTCGTGATGCGAGTGGCAGCCTTGCTCGGAAAGAGCCCGAGAATCGTACCGCTTCCCCTGGTCGTGTTGCGTGGAATCGCATCGCTCCTCGAACGCGTAGCCTCAGCGCCCCCCATCACCCGCGCCATGCTAGGCGTGCTCGAGCACGACGACGACATCGACCCCGGCCCCGCCTGCCGTCGCCTCGGCCTGGAACTCACCCCCCTGGCCGACACGCTTCAGCATACGTTCGCTCCCGCCGCCGATCTATTCCCTCCGGCCGCCCAAGAGGAACCTCGATGACCGACGCCTCGCCCGAAGCCTCCGAAGCTCCGGAAAGGGAGAAGCTCCGGAGCAGCTGGGCGCACCGCCTCGTCCCCTGGGTCATCACGATTGCCTGTTTCGGCTACCTCTACTCTCGGATCGCTGGCGAGGCCGGACGCAAGGGTCTCTCCGCTGGCGCCTACCTGGCCGAGATCTTTGCGTCTGTCGATTGGACGGCATGGCTCGCCCTGATGGTGCCGTACTCGTTCTTCTACTTCCTGATCGACACGCTGATCCTGTGGCGCGTCCTCGCCTGGTTCAACACGCGGGTGCCCTATCGCGATCTCTTTCCGGTGCGCGCCAGCACCTACATCATCTCAATCCTGAACGAGCAGGTCGGCAAGGGCGCCATCGCACTCTACTTGAACCGCCGCGACGGCGTCCCGGCCTGGCAGGTAGGCGGCTGCATGCTGTTCATCATGTTCTGCGAGTTCTACTACCTGCTCACCTGGGCGTTGGTGGGCAGTACGGTCTCATGGGATCGGGTTCCCGAGATCTTCCACGGCATTCCGATCGTCGCGGTGGCGGCCGGAATCGTCTTCGTCACGGTCGTCTACCTGTTTCGCAGCGAGCGCATGTCGGGCTTTGCCCTTCGGAAACGGCAGATCTTCACTGCGTTCCAGCAAGCCGATTGGTGGCAGTACCTGACGGTGATCGTGCTTCGCTCCCCGGCCCTGCTCGCAGCCGTATGGGTCTACTCCAAGGCCGCCGCGCTCTTCGGTGTCGAAATCGGACTGATCGAGATGCTAGGCGTCCTGCCCGTGATCTTCTTCGGCACCCTGATCCCGGGGCCATTCCGCGCTGCGGCCGTGACTCTCTGGCCCACCCTTTTCCCTGGCAACGAGGGCCAGATGACCGCCTTTGGCTTCGTCCAACACAACTTCTTCGTCTTGTTCAACGCGGGTATCGGTCTCCTCTTCCTCCGCCGTGCCAACCGGGAACTCTTCGGGAAATAGTCGGGACGCTCCTTGCGAACTCGAGATTCGGAACTCTCCAGTTGATTCGAACGGATCGCGGGAGCGCTACGCTCCGACGGGCTCATCAGAAACCACTATGATTTCAGTCGCTTCGACGAATTCGCAAGTTCGCAAGGAACGTCCCCAAACTAGGAGTCACTCCATGGGCCATGTCCCCGTTTGGATTCTGGCAGCCCTGGCTTCGGCTTGGCTCGGATGTGCTTCTGCTGCGCAGCCGGAACGCCACTGGGAAAAGCCCGGCGCGGACGCGGCTCAACTCGAACGCGAGCGCGAGGCCTGCATCGCCACAGCCATGGACGAGGAAAGCGAGCCCTCCCCCCGCTACGGGCATCAGGTGTTGGGCGGGGCGTTCTTGCGGTGCATGAAGGGCAAGGGCTGGGTGGCCGTGGAGAACTAGCCTCGGGGACGGATCCGTCCCCGGAACGCCTAGCGATCTTCCTTGTCCGTTCTGCCAGCGGTGGATAGGAGTGCCTCGATCTCGCCGATGCGGCGCTTCCGGAGGGCGATGCTGCGTTCGAGGCGGTAGCGCTGGCTGCCTTCCAAGCCCGGTAGTTGTTCCTGGAGCTGCCGGATCTCTGCCTCGATCTCTTCGAGTTCCTCGCGTAGGGCCTCCTGGCGCCCAGCCTCCTCGGCCTTGTCGAAGATACGGTCTTCCGGCGCCCGGGGATCGGCAGCACGCGGCTTCGGCTTCTCGTTGGGGATGAAACGTTGACCCGGCGCCAGGGCCCGTTGATTCATGAACGTCGGCGAGACGATCTCGATGTCGGCCCGGTGCAGGCTGTCGAGCATCTGCTCGCGAAGGTTGGATCGTGTCGTGAGCAGCGTACGCGTTTCCTCGAGGAAACCGGCGACGCGGTAACGGACCGAGGAATCGCCAAGCTCCATGACGTGTACGAAGGGCTCATCCAGCCCGGCGCTTTGCGCTGCCTGGCAGAGAAGGCTCTCTACGCGATCACGTGAAATGTCGAAACCGAGGGAGACGTCGGCCGACACGATCGTGCCTGAGCTGCTCACGACGGTGACGGGCTGGTTCACGAGGTGCAGATTGGGAAGAGTCGCGAGGTCTCGATCGCGGGTCTGGATCTCGGTATGGAAGAGGCCCACCTCGGTGACCCGTCCAAACTGATCGCCGATGCGGATGAAGTCGCCTGGACGAAAATTGCCGACGGCTCGCAGCATCAAGCCTGCCATGGCATTGGCGACGAAGGTGGTCGACGAGAGCGTGAAGATCGCCGTGAGCGTGAGACCCAACAGGCTCAGGAGTTGCCCGCGGGTCTGCCCGTCGACAGGCGCGGACAGAACGGCCACGACCAACACGACGGCGATGCCGAGCAGAGTCCACACCTGCCCGGCAAACTCGCGCACCGGGCCGACGTGGCGCCGGCGAAGCAGCAGAAAACGCCCGGCCAGCACCAGCAGGACGGCGAGACTCACGCCCGCCAACAGCGGAACGGCCGCAGCGAGCGTTTCGGTAATGGTTTTCCAGGTGAGCACGGACATCTACGGTCCGGCGAACGAGACGGGCTCGAGCATTGGCAACATCTCGAGACGCACGCCGTCGCGCTCGGCCAGCTTCTCAATGACATCGAGAGAATCTGCTGGATCGTCGAAGATCCAGGTCGGGAAAGCGCGCTCGCTACCAAAGGGCCGGGTAAAATCGTCGTGGTGGATGGGGCGCACGATCTTCGCTCCGGTCGCCACGACCACCTCGTTCCAATAGCGTTCGATGGTGCCGGGCTCACCCTCCTCCAAGCTGCTGAGGCCACCAATTCCCAGGTAGACGGCGTCGGCCCGAACGTCGTCGAGAGCCCCCGTTACGAATCCGGCACTTCCGTGGACGAGCACCGAGCCCGCTGACGAATGCTCCACGTGAACCGAGAAGCTCCCGCCCTCGAGATAGTGGGAGATGGGGGCCGGCATCGGCAGCGGCGCGTCGAGAGAACCGGGGAACGGAGGTCCGCCATCCGAGACGGGTGCGTGCCTCGATTCGTAGAGTGTGATCTCGAACGGCGGGTAGACATACACCTGGCCCAGCGTCGCAACGATTGCGTTGTTCAGATCGAGGCCGTCCGCAATCGCCTTCGTCGTGGCCGAGCCGAGCACCACACCTCCCGTCTGGGCGGCGACCACCGGCGAATCCAGGGCGTGATCGAAATGGGAATGGACCGGAACGACCGCGCTCAACCGAGAGAGGCCGATGCGGTGGAGGGCAGCACTCACCGTCTCGGGATCCGATTCGACCGGTCGATCGAGAAGCACCGCGAGCTTTCCGGGCCGGGTAAAGAAGCCATCCGTCATCACGGCTTCTTCACCATCGCGAAAAACCAGCGATGCGCAGCCCAGAAACGTCGCAGTAACCCCCGTGCTGGCGGAGGCCTCCCCGTAGCGCTCGGCATAGCGTTCGAGATCCGGACCCACGAGACACCCGGAAAGGCAAGAACAGAGCGCGACCAGGACGAGTGATCTCATGCGCGGGTCTCCGCGTTGATCAACGTGATTTGATCATTCAGTGTCCAGTAGTCATAGAGCACCCCCAGGCCGAAGAAGCCCAGGGTCAAGAGGTAGAGCAACCCGGTGAGCCACTTCCCCATGTACATGCGGTGCACGCCAAACGGACCGAGGAAGGTGAGCAGGATCCATGACAGGTTGTAGTCGACGTCTCCCGCTGTGAAACGATAGTCGGCCTCCTGATCCATGCCGGGGATCAAGAACAGATCCACGATCCAGCCGATGCCCAGCAGGCCTAGAGTGAACAACCAGATCGTCCCTGTCACGGGCCGGCCGTAGTAGAACCGGTGGGCACCGAGGAAGCCGAAGATCCAGAGCAGATAGCCGATGGACTTGAGGTGGGTATCGCCGCGTTCGTTCATCCCGCGAGTCTACCCGTCTTCCAGGCCCAACCGCCGGGCCGCGTGGCCGACGACTTCTTCGAGGCATCCCTGGTCGAAGGGACTCGTAAGGCCAGCGCCGCGCGCAAGGGTCTGGAAAGGGGCGCTTCCGCCCCGGCGACACAATTCCACGTAGGCCTCGAGCGCGGCGGGGCGATCGCGATCTGCCCACGCCCAGAGCTGCAGGGCGCAGGTCAGCGCCAGGGTGTAATCGATGTAGTAGAAGGGCGCGCCATAGATATGCAGCTGGGCCTGCCAGCGCCCGCCGCTCTCCAGCCGGCGAATGCCACCGTTTGCACGCCACGGGAGATAGGTGCGCTCCATCTCGGACCACATCGCGTGGCGATCTGCGGGGCCGGCCTCAGGGCGCTCGTAGACCAGATGCTGAAAGTGATCCACTGCAACGCCATAGGGCAAGAAGGTGAGCCCGCCCTCCAGATGAATGCGGCGATAGCGCTCGGCCGCGTCACCGAAGAAATGTTCCATCGAGGGCCAGGCCAGATGCTCGAGGCTCATCGAGTGGATCTCGCAGGCCTCGAGGGTCGGCCAGCGGTACTCCATCGGAAACAATTCCCGGCTCGACCAGACCTGGAAGGCATGACCCATCTCGTGGGTGAGAACGTCGACGTCGCCCAATGTGCCATTGAAGTTGGAGAAGACGAATGGCACTTCGAATTCCTCGAAGAAGGTCGTATAGCCCCCCGCAGCTTTGCCATCGCGCGTGACGAGATCGAGCAGCCCGCGTTGCCCCATCATCTCGTAGAACTGGCCAAGTTGTTCATGGGTCTCCGAAAAGACATGCGCCGCCTGAGCCTCCGTCCAGGCTTCGTCGCCGAGCGGTTTCGGATTGCCTTCCGGATCGGCAAGGGCTTCATCCCAGAACATCATCCGGTCGAGGCCCAGCACCTCGCCCCGCCGCGTCATCAGGCGCTCGCAGAGAGGCACCACATGCCGGAGTACCTCGGCGCGGAAGCGTTCTACGTCTTCCCGACCGTAGTCGACTCGTTTCATGCGCTCGTAGCCAAGCTCGACGAAATCCGGATGGCCTAACGTCGTTGCCATTTCGTGGCGCAATCGGACCAGATCGCCGTAAATCCTGTCGGCTGTCTCGCCGTGATCTTCGAACCAGGCCCAACGTGCGATCGCCGCTTCCTCCCGAATGGCGCGATCTGGATCCTGCGCGAACTTCACGATGCTCGCATGGTTGAACGTTTCACCACGGAACGAAATCTTCGCCTGGGCGATCAAATCCGTGTACTCGGCAGCGAGCTTGGCCTCGCGCACCCGAGCCTCCTCGATCGCTGGATCGTAGGCGCGGACTTTCAGCTCCCAAAGCGCCAGGGCGTGGCCGCCGAGCCAGCTTTCGAGCTCAGAACGATGCGGACCCTCGAGCAGCAAGCGCAGGAAACCCACCTCCAGGCTCGTCGCACGAGGCTCGAGCTCGTCCGAGCGCTCACGTTCGGCCCGCGCTGTTTCGTCGCCGGTATTCTGGGTGAAGCGGGCCTGCGCCAACTCGTACCAGGTGGAGAAGCTGCTGCGGAGCCCATCCCATCGCTCGATGACTGCGCGCCTTCCGGCTTCATCGGCTGCCGATGCCCAGGCTTTCCCCAGCTCCTCGTAGGAGACCGCAAGGGCCGCGGGGTCGGGCCGAGCGGTATGCATGGCGGAGAAATGCGGCGCGGACATGACGGAGGCCTCCAGAGAACTAACGAGAGATGGGAGTGCGGCGGAATGCGAGGATGCGGTCAGTCATCGAAACGAGGGTCGTCAGGACGAGCGCCCACCCGATCGCCGCAACCCAGGAGGCAGGCGGCCAACCAAGGCCGAGCCCGTCGCGAATGACGGGAATGCCGAGCAGCACGAAGTAGGCGATCCCGTTCCAACGTCCGAGCATGCTCGCGCGCAACGGCCGCCCCACCAACGCCCGTGAATCGAGGGTGTATTGGACGAACGAGGCCACGACGAGAACAGGTAGCCAGATCGAAATCTCGCCGCTCCACGCGACCGCCAGCAAGCCGGCGGAGACGAAGGTGGCATCCGTCGCATGATCGAGGAGCCCACCGAAAGGCGTGGCCTCACCGTAGCGTCGCGCCACCCGGCCATCGAGCAAGTCCGTTCCCACCGCCAACCAGAAGAGCGCATGGGCCAGGCCGGCGCGGCCTTCCCAGATCGCCAACGCGAGAAGCGGCGCCGCCATGAATCGCAAAGCGGTAAGCGCGTTGGCCCGCGTACGCCAACGGGCCGGTGCAGGAGGTGCCGGGCTCGCCATCGCCGCCCAGCGTAGCGGAGGCTAGGATGCGGCTGCCGATGATCCGCCTGCAACCTCTCCGATCTTCCCTGCTTTGGGTCGCGTTGATTTTCGCCTTACCTGGCTTGTCCGCATGCGGCGGTGAGGCCGAAGATCCTGCGGCAGCGCTCGCCCGAAGAGGGCAGGCCATCTTCGAATCCGTTTGCACAGCCTGCCACGCTCGAGATCCCAGCCAGCCGGGCCCCGTTGGGCCAGAAGTAGCGGGCGCATCGCTCGAATTGTTGCGGGCAAAAGTGCTGCACAACGAGTACCCGCCCGGCCACGTGCCCAAGCGCGACACCCAGGCCATGGTGCCTCTTCCTCACCTCGAAACGGACCTGCCGGCAATCGAAGCCTACCTGGCGACGTTCAATCCCTAGGCAGCGAACGGCGCTGGCGAAAGCGGCGCACGGCAACGACGAGCCTGCGAACCCGGCGCTCCAGCCACGGCAGGCGCAGGCGCTCGGTCGTGCCATCGGCATGGGTCACGTGGGTCCACTCGCCGCTTACCTCGTGGGTGTCACCGTTCGGCAGGAGCATCCGGTAGGGCGCATCCGGGTCGAGTACATCTCTGGTACTCGAAATGCGCACAGGCATCGTCTGGCGGAAAAGCACCGCAATGTCCTGGAGACGGGGCGTCGTGTCGAACGCACCAGGAAAGGCTTCACGAATCGCCAGCCGCGTCATGCCGCCTTCGGACACGAGATCCGTCACTGCACCGAGGCGGTCCGGGCGGTCCTCGTCTTCGAGACCACCTTGGAGCCACAGACAATGGTAGGCGCGGCAGATCGAGGGCCGAGTTGGATGGATCCCACAGCCGCCACCCGAGGAGCGAAGCTGCGGGCACGGCGCCCCGCCGAGCTTATGCAGCTCATCGACACGGAGAACCTTGCAGCAGAGCGAGCAGCTGCCACAAGCACGCGGGAGCACTTCTCCGGCGGGGACGTTCTTTCCGATGTTTCCGTTATTCATCGGGAGCCATGCTCCCGATGAATAACGGAAACATCGGAAAGAACGTCCCCGCTTCCTTCTCGCTAGCCGTTGAGCACGACTCCGACGATGTAGAGCACCACCGTCGCAGCGATGCCGGCGTGGATCGTGCCAGAGACACTGCCGAGATACTTCTGCCGGCCCTGACCGGTGCCGATCAGACAGTTCAGCTCGAGCAGGCCGATGATCACCAGGGCAACGATCCAGTACATGGCGTCGTTCTCGCCGTTGTGGAACGAGCTCAGGTGCCGGGCCGAACCCATGAAGAAGAGCATCGGGATCGAGAACATCGTGTTGGTTCGAGAGGCCAGGCCGGCACGTGCTGCGCCAGCGGCGGCGGTCGGGATCGCTTCGCCTCCCGCAGCGATCTGCTCGGCGGATTTGATCACGACCTGCTGAGCCGGCCAGATCACGAACCAGACGTTGGCCCACATGATCGTGCCCATCGCCCCGCCCGTCAGGATCTTGGTCATGAGCGGCATGCCCAGATCGATACCGTGGCCCAGGTACATCAAGATCATCGTCCACCCCGTGATGAACGTGAACATGGCGCCCCAGCGGAACCACCAGAGTGCGTTGGGAACCAGCCCGCGGGTCATCGCGCTCTTGGCTTCACCGCCAAGCTCACTGCCGAAGAACGGAGTCTGGATGAAGTTGAAGTAGTAGAGGACGCCGATCCAGGTGGTGCCGGCGAGGAAGTGGAACCAGCGGAACAGGAACTCCCATCCCTCGCTCGTCGTGATGATCTCCATGTCGGTCCTCCAGAAAGGTGGGGCGAAATGCGGCGCGTGTCATTCTATCCTCGATTCCCAGAGAATCGAGGATTTTCAGCGAACGCGAGGCGGCCGGGGGACACGATCGGCGATGCGCCCCCAGCCAAGCTCGTTGCATAGGGCCTCGAAAGCCCCAGCGGGCGCGCCCTCCCAGACGAGGTCGCTGAGGTCAGACCGGATACCCGGCACTTTGCGGACGACCGTGGCCAGCTCGCGAATCTGCAGGGCTTGCTCGCGATGAGCTGCGATCTCCCGGGCCAGACGCGCAGCGCCGCGGACCGTCACGCCCTCCCACCCGGCGAGCTCGTCTGGAATCCCATCGATGCAGCCGAACGCTCCGAGAGCCACCGCAGCACTCTTCTTCCCATAGCCGGGCACGCCGGGCAGATCATCCACCTTGTCGCCCACCAGAGCCAGGTAATCGGGGATCTGTGCGGGATCGACGCCGAACTTCTCGCGAACCCCATCCGCATCCAGGGTCGTCTCCCGTTGCAGATCATGCAGACGCACACGGCCATCCTCGGTCACGAGCTGGGAGAGATCCTTGTCCGAGCTGACCACCTCCACGCCGCAATCCTCGGCCAGCAGGCCATCCACCAACGTGGCAATGACGTCATCCGCTTCGTAGCCCGCGGCCTCGAAGACCGGCAGGCCGAGCGCCCGGGCGACCTGCTTGCACATCTCGAACTGGGGCGCGAGATCCTCCGGAACCTCGTCCACCCTGGATGCCTTGTAACCGGGGAACACGTCGTTGCGGAACGACGACATCCCGAAATCGAAACAGCAGACCAGGTGCGTCGGTCGCCGTTCCGACAGGAACCGGAGCAGCGTGTTCGCGAAACCGTAGGCCGCCTGGGTGGGCGTCCCGTCTGGCGCCAACATCTCCGGCATCGAGAAATAGGCCCGGAAGATGTAGACGTGGCCGTCGACCAGATGCACCTGCATGATCGCTCGCCGACCTCAGCGCCTCTCTTCCATCACGGCATTGAGAACGATGTCGGCAGCTTTGTGCACATCGACATCGCGCTTCTCCGCGCCCCGCCGACGGAAGAGTTCGACTTTGCCATCGGCCAGGCCCTTGGGACCGACCGTGATGCGGTAGGGGATGCCGATCAGCTCGGCGTCCTTGAACTTCACGCCGGGCCGCTCTTTCCTGTCGTCGAGAATCGCGTCGATTCCGTCCCCGATCAGGCTCTCGTAGATACGCTGGCCTGCCTCGGAGCTCTCGACGTCCTTCGGATTGACGATCGTCACGACCACCTCGTAAGGTGCCACATTCATCGGCCAGATGATGCCGTTCTCGTCATTCCAGCTCTCGACGATCCCCGCCATCGCGCGACCGACGCCGATCCCGTAGGAGCCCATGATGATGGGGACGTTCTTTCCGTCCTCGCCTTGAACACTGGCTCCGAGTGCCTCGGTGTAGACGGTGCCGAGCTTGAAGATATGACCGACCTCGGCCGTCTTGCGTATCGCGAGGTCCGCCTCGCACATCGGGCAGGCCTCACCCTCGGTCACTTCGCGCAGATCCATCCACTCAGCGACCTGGATATCCCGCTCGATCGATACACCACGGAGGTGGAAGCCATCCTCGTTGGCGCCGGTCGTCATGTTCGTCCGGCCTTGGAGAGCCGGGTCGGCGAGTACGCGAAGCCCCTCGACGCCAACCGCACCGAGACTGCCAGCCGAAGCACAGAGTGCCTGACGAATCTCAGCGGTCGTCGCAGGACGCAAGGTTTCCGCGGCCGTTCCGTCGATCAGCTTCTGCTCGACCAACGCATGATCGCCGCGCAGGAGCAGTAGCGCGGGGGCATCATCGATTGTGTAGACGAGTGTCTTGATCTGTTGCTCGGCGGGGGCGCCGCCTTCGAAAACCGCCAACTCCTCGATGGTTCGCACATCCGGCGTTGCGAACTTCTCAGGCGTCGCGGGCCCGGCTTCATCGCTGGCGGGTTCGAGGAGAGAAGTCGCCTTCTCGACGTTCGCCGCATAACCACAAGCCGCACACGAAACGATCCAGTCTTCTCCAGCCGGCGTCTCGATCATGAACTCGATCGATTCGTTGCCGCCCATCCCGCCGGACGAAGCTTCGACAGCCACCACGTCGAGCCCGAGCCGCTCGAAGATCCGGCGGTAGGCCTCGAAATGCTGCTGGAAGGCGTAGTCGAGCCCCTCGGCCGTGACGTCGAGCGAGTACGAATCCTTCATCATGAACTCGCGCACGCGCAGCAGCCCGGACTTCGGCCGCTCCTCGTCGCGAAACTTCGTCTGGAACTGGAACCAGATCTGGGGGAGTTGTTTGTAGGAGCGCAGCTCACGGGCGATCCAGGCGAAGATCTCCTCATGGGTGAAGCCCAGGCAAGCCGCAGCACCGTGGCGATCTTCGAGCTTGAACATCACATCCACGCCCCAACGCCCGGATTTCTCCAGGATCTCCTTCGGTAGCAGCGCGGGAAGCGAGAACTCCTGGCCACCGACCTTGACCATCTCCTCCCGGATGATGCCCTCGATCTTTTCGTGAACCCGCTTGCCGAGCGGCAGCAGCGAGTAGACGCCCGCCATCAGCTGGCGAGCGAACCCCCCGCGCACGAGCAGGCGATGGCTCGCCGCCTCGGCGTCGGCCGGGTCGTCGCGAAGGGTCGGTATGAACGCCTGGCTCCAGCGCAATGCGCTTCTCCTGGGTGAGGAAGGGCCGGAAGCTACCCGCCGAGTGGCGTCCCCGCCTCCTCCGTGAGCCGGCCGAAGGCCAGGGAGAGCTGGTCCATCACGGGCCGCGTGCTGCCGCCGATCGGACGGCCGTCGAGGGAGCCGACCGGCACGATGCGTGCGCCGCTCCCGGTCAGGAACACTTCGCTGGCGGCAAAGAGATCGAAGCGGCCAAGGCTGCGCTCCTCGGCCGGCAAGCCCTCCTGTGCAGCCAACTCGAGAATGCTCCGACGCGTGATCCCCTCGAGCGCACCATCGGTGGCGGGCGGCGTGAGCAGCTTTCCCTCTCGCACGGCGAACAGGTTGGCGACGGAGGCCTCGGCGATATGCCCGGCCGCGTTCAACAAGAGCGCTTCATCGGCGCCACGTTGGCGCGCCTCCAGCTTGGCCATCGCGTTGTTGAGATAGTTCAGGCTCTTGACGCGTGGGTCGAGGACATCGGCCGAAGGACGCCTCCAACTGGAGGTGATGAGCGAAATGCCCGCATGCATCTTCTCGTCCGAGTAGATACGCACATCGTCGGCGATGCACACCAACCTCGAACGGGGACAGGTCGTCGGATCGACGCCAAGCGGGCCTTCGCCCCGCGAAACGATCAAGCGCAGGTAGGCCTCGTCCTGGTCGAAGGCGCGGGCTGTTTCCAGAACGGCCTGCCGTGCGCCGTCGACGCCGCCGGGAATCTCCAGCGCCAACGCACGCGCCGCCGTCGCGAGCCTGGCCAGATGATCCTCGAGACGGAAGAGCTTGCGGTGGTAGACGCGCATGCCCTCGAAGATCCCATCTCCATACAGGAAACCGTGATCCGTCACCGGAACACGCGCCTCCGCTTCTTCCACCAGGCCGCCGTCGAGCCAGACCTTCATGCTTGCGTCTCCCGAAGCAGCCGCGTGCCTGCGAGCCGCTCTTCGATGCGCCCTGCTGCTGCGCGCAAGCGGCGCACGAGCGACACTGCGCCGAGTCGTTCGATCTGTTCGGAAGCCGCTGCAACGGCCAGTGCGCCTTCCATCCGCTCGCGGCGCCACAACGGCACCGCCACGACCGATAGCCCCGCAATCCACTCGCCACGGTTCTCCGCCCAGCCACGAAGCCGCGCACGCCGTACCTCACTCTCGAGGGCGGCATGGCTCGTTGCAGTGCGCTCGGTGAAGGCTTCCAGCTCGCTGTTCCCGAGGCCGACGGCATCGGGCGCATGGGCCAGCACGAGCTTGCCAATCGCGGTGGCGTGGACCGGAATCGCCTCACCGATCCTCGGCGCAGCGCGTAGGAAACCCGCTCCCTGGGCCTGATCCAGGACGAGAATGCGGCCGGCGCGCGGGCCGGCAAGGAAGACCGTCTCACCCAGCTCAGCGGCAGCTGCCTCGAGTTCGGGACGCGCTGCTGCCACGATCGGATCCCGCTCGAGCTGGGCCAGCCCCAGAGCGACGAGGGCAGGGCCCGTCTGGTAACGACGTCGCTCGTCTTGCTCGACGAGGCCACGGCGCGCCAGGGACGCGAGCAGCCGGTGAGTGCTCGACTTGCCGAGGCCCAGGGCGCCGGAAAGCGCGGTCACACCTTGAGGTTCTGACGCGGCACTGAGCGTCAGAAGGAGATCGATGGCGTTGTCGACTGTAGACAGCGAATTCAACCGTGAATCTCCTGGAAATCGATTCGCACCGAATATGTTCCACTATATGGAATATGATTCCTCATAGTGGAACATATTCTAATTCTACCCGGGCTCCAGGTCAATCCTTTCGCCCCAATGGCCCCTCGGCTAGGATCGTCGGACCGGCTCTGCGCTCCTCCCCCGGGCAGGCAACCGTGTGTCCCCCCGGACCCACCAACCAGTCGAGGCGTACGTGGCGGACTTCGAGCGCATCGAGACCCAATCCGAACTCGAAGCGCTGGCTCGGGATCTGATGAAGGAGAAAGTCGTCGCCTTCGACACCGAAGCCGACAGCTTCTACCACTACTTCGACAAGACTTGCCTGGTGCAGGTCGCCACGAAGAAGCGGATCGTCCTGATCGATCCACTCGCACTCGGTGGCCCAGCGGAACTGCAACCTCTTGCGCCGGTGATGGCCTCACCCGACATCCGCAAGATCTTCCACGCAGCCGAGTACGATTTGTTCGTACTCAAGCGCGATTGCGGCTTCGTGTTCGCGAACCTGTTCGACACGATGATCAGCGCCCAGTTGCTCGGCTACCCGGCCATCGGCCTGTCCGGGTTGATCGAGCGCCACTTCGGTATCAAGCT
>JAFDCZ010000147.1 GCA_019312665.1 Deltaproteobacteria bacterium
GAAGACCTTCGAGATGATCGCCGAGCGAGCGCGCACCTGGGACGGCTCGGACCCGATCCGACGAATCCAGACGTCGTAGGCTCGCTTGCCGTCATTCATGATGTTGCGGGCGTAGCTACCGCGGCCAGACCCGAGGAAACAGCTCGCCTCGGAACGCATCGCCATCGCGAAGGCCCAGATCCGGGAGATACGCCTTCATGTGCGGGCTTTCGAGGAACGTGCCTGGCCGGTCGTCGAAGACGGCATCGTCGCCCACATAACGAAGGGCGAGGCCGCGGCGGCGCGTCGTCGAGGAAGCGTTACCGCGTGCGTGGTGGATTGTCAGCGGGTGGTGGATCAGGATGTCACCGGGCTCGAGGGACCAGACCAGGATGCCCTCGGCTTCGACTTCGTTCGCGATGTCCGGCAGTGGCTCGAGCCCACCCTCCGCGTAGGTTGCAGCGAAGCCCGAGCCCTCGCCGAACGCGGCCGGCGCGAACATCTTCCCCCAGCGGTGGGAGCCGCGGACGTAAGTGACGGTGCCTGTTTCTGGTGTTGCGGGATCGAAGGGGACCCAGATCGAGACGATCTGCGTGCCGCGAAGGGGCCAGTAGGGGAGGTCGTGGTGCCAGGGTGTTTCCTCGGCGGTGCCCGGCTCTTTGACGAGGAGTTGGTCGTAGAAGAAGAAGACGTGCTCGGAACCCAGGATCCGTGACGCGAGTTCGGGGAGAGGGGAGTCGGCCATGAAGCTCTGGAAGTCTTCATCGCGTCGCCACAAGAAGAAGTCGCCGAAGTAGCGTCCTGGTCTTCCGTCCGCGGTGTACTCCCGGGAGATCGAACTCGGGGCGTCGAGGGCGCGATCGACGGCTTTCCGCATGAACTCGACCCAGCCGGAATCCAGAACCCCGCGCAAGACGGCGGCGCCATCGCGCGCATACGCTTCGAGCCACGCGGCGCTCGGCTCGAGTGAGAGGGAACGGGGGAGGGCGGGAGTCATCTACCGGAGGATACCGCGGTACCCCGCCCCGACCGTAGTCGGAGCGCGGCCAGGCCCAACCCGAGGAGCAGGCCCGAAGCCGGTTCAGGGACGAACGGGAGGTTCGGATCTCTCACCAGATCGATGGCGATCCGGACCTTCGTCAGATCCACCAATGCCGCGTCGGGACGCGAAAGGGTGACGAGCCCCGCGAGTTCCCACTCGTTGAGAACCAGATCGAGGTTGTCGGCCATGAACCATTGACCTCGGCGCCCTGCGTCCGAGGGAAAGATCGTGCCGGGAACGTCGGGCGTCACGACTTCATCGAAGAACGCAGCACCGCTGAGCTGCACTCCCGTGAAGGAAGTCACCGTCACGGCTGCACTCGAACCGAGCACTTCCTGAGCGCGAACCTGGAGCTGGATACCGTTGTAGTCTCGGATCGGAGGGATTCCGCCTAGCAGCTGCGTCGAGGTCGCTGCCGGATCGCATCCCATTCCCCAGCACAGTGCGTGGGTTTCCTGGGTGCCGAGGTTCGTCAACGAGAAGGTGAAGTTCCGCCCACCGACCAGGTTGTGCTGGATCGAGAACCCGAACTCGGTAGCCGACAGATCGCTGACGGTTCCGAGATCGTTCGCGATCGAGAAGGCCGGGGTCGTGTCCTCACCCGAGATCAGATACTGATCGTTCGCGCGAAACTCGCCGGTTCGCGACGAGACGAGGAACTCGAATCCGCTCAGGCCGGTCTCATCGAACTGGCCGGTCGGCCGAAACAGGCGAAAGAAGGTGGCGGGGTCGTCGGGGTCGGTCACCACCACCAGCCCTGCGGCCGGTTCGGAAACGCCGGCCAGGCAGAGGAGGGCGCAGAAGGCCACGCTCGCTCGTCGGATCGTGAGTCGCAGGTCCACTGATGTAGGGTGGTTTGGGAACCCCGAAAGTGGCAGATCCATGAAGCTCTATCAGACCTACCTGTCCCCTTTTCCGACCCGCGTCCGGCTGCTCCTCTACGCCAAGGGCCTCGATGTCAGGGAGACTGAAGCCGCTCGTAGCGTTTCACGCCGCCGACGAAGCTCTGCTCCACCTGGATGGAGGAGATGGATCCGACCGGCTCGGCCCGGGGGTCACGCGAGAGAACGACGAAGTCGGCGAGCTTCCCCGTTTCGATCGAGCCCTTCTCGTCTTCTTCGAAAGAGGCATAGGCTCCGCCCATCGTGTAGGCGTACAACGCCTGCTCAACGCTGAGTCGTTGGTTGGGGCCGTACACCTTCCCGTTTCGGCTCCTTCGGGTGACCAGGCTCTGGATGCGAAGCAGCGGGTTCAGCCCGCTTACCGGGAAGTCTGAGTTGGCGGCGTTCGGAATTCCATACTCGAAGGTCGATGCATTGGCGAACATCCAGTCCCAGCGCTGCTCGCCGTAGGCCTCCAGCATGTTTCCCTTCTCGTAGACATAGGAATGGGGCGCAAGCACGATTCCCAGGTCGCGCATTCGCAACAGGATCTTCTCGTTGACGATGGATCCATGCTCGATCCGGTGGCGGTGATCGATGCCGGAATCGCCCACCGCCTTCTCTATGGCCTCGAGGACCATGTCGATTTCGAAGTCACCATTCGAATGGATGGCAGCCTGGAAGCCTGCGTCGTGGATCTCCTCGACCAGTTCGTCCAACTCGGCCTGCGATCGCTGCGGCTCCAGGCCGAAGTACTCCGGACGGTTCGCGTACGCTTCGTACAGGCGGGCGGTCCGTCCCGAGAGAGACAACCCGTGGTAGAGCTTGATCGTGCGAGCCCGGAGCCACGGGTTGTCCAGCGGTCGCCATCCGGTGAGGGCGACCAGGTCATGGACCCGCATCAGCCACTTCGCTGTTTGCAGATCTTCGGCATCCAACATCAGATTGACCCGGACGCCGGCCCTCTCCGGCGAGGACAGCCAATACGCTGCTGCGAGTTCGGGTGGCACCAGCCCATCCGTGATGCTCGTGATTCCCAGGCTCAGCGCCTTCTGATAGAAGACCTCGAGCCCGGCCAGGGCGCTGGCGAGGTCGTTCACCAGCGGCGTCGGCTGCTCGTCCGTCACCAACGCCTCGAGCGCGGAGCGCTCGCTGATCAGACCCGTGGGCCTGCCTTCCTCGTCGCGGAAGAAGAAGCCCTCATCGGGGTCGGGCGTCTCCGCACCGATCCCGGCGGCCTCGAGCGCCACGGAGTTGACCGCAAGGATGTGAAGGCTCCCATGCCAGGCCATCACCGGCCGCTCGGTCGAGACGCGATCGAGGTCGGAACGGCCCAGGTGACGGCCTAGCGTCGTGTCGTCGTAGTCGTGGCCGATGATCCACGGGGCGTCCGGTGTGGCTCCGGCCCCCTCTCGAAGCAAGAGGATGAGCGCGTCGATGCTGTCGGCTTTTGCCAGGGAGATGCTCGTGGGGGGTAGCAACAGGGGATGGAGGTGGGCGTCGTTGAAGCCAGGGATCACGGTCTTCCCGCCGAGATCGATGACGCGAGCCGCTCCTTCGATCTGCGGCAGGAAGTCTTCGTCAGCTCCGACCGCTGCGAAACGTCCATCGCGGATCAGGAAGGCCTCGGCCTCGGGCCGGCTCTCGTCCATGGTGATCACGACACCGTTGTGCAGGATGAGATCGGGTGCCTCCGCTCCACTGCAGCCGAATGTGAGCAGGAGTGCCATCAGGGCGGCCCCAATACTCGCTCGTCCAGGTCGTGACATGCTGTGCGTGCCTCCCGCTCAGAAAGACCAGGGCCCACGCATGTGATGTGCCCAGCTGCTCGCGAAGAGCGCCCAGCTGAGCAGCACCAACAGCCCGAAATGGAGGCGGGGAAGGACCGGCCGGGTTTCGCTTCGGACGCCGCGGATCGCTGTGAGGGGCAACAGCAGGCCGACGATACCCAGGACGAGAGGAAGCCAAAGCACGAGTCGTAGCCCGGCCGGTACACCCATCCACACGGCGAAGACGCTAGGCGCATCGTTCACGAATGCGAGCAGGCCTACCGGAATCGCGACCAGCAGGGCCGCGGCGAGGATGCCGACGAGACGTGCCGTCCTGCCCAGGGGGCTCGGCGGTGCGCCGCCGATGCGTCGTGCGAGTCCGCCCAGCAGCCAGCCGAGGATCGTGGAAGCTCCAAAGATCACCGCCACCGCCCATACTGCGATGTGGAGGCGCGGGTCTTCGAGGCCGTCGACCCGATCGAGGGCGAACGAATCGATCACGAGTTGCGGGCGGCCATCTCCCGGGTTCTCCCGGAGCACGGCCCGGCTCGACTGGCCCTTGACCCGGGCCAGGTCATGCTCCTCCAGGATCAAGTGGCGCGTGGGAGAAAGGGGGCCCGAAAGGGTGAGCCCGCCCGCGTCGTCCGGTTGAACGGTCACGTGCTGACCGAGGCTGAGCATGGACATGAAGGTCGATCGTGTACGGCGGTTCGGCACGTAGACGCCGAGCCAGGCGTCGCGTGCATCTGCGAGATCGGTGCGCGGCGCAGCCGGTGGGTTGGGGCGGGGCCCCGCCCATTCGGTCCAGGCGCGTGTCAGGTCGTCAAAGAACGGGCCCGTTGGTTCGCTGTTGATCGAGATGAAGACGGCGCGCCCTCGTTCGGGCAGCAGCCACAATCGGCTGTGGAAGCCCAGCACCCAGCCGCCGTGCCCGATGCCGGGTTCGCCTCCGATCGAGAGTTCGGAGAAGCCATAGCCCCAGCCGAGCACGCGCGGGTCGTGGGTGAAATGCTGGGCGTGCATCAGGGCTGCGGTTTCGGACTTCAGGATGGGGTGTCCACGGAACCGCCCACCGTGCAGGTGAGCGATGGCGAAGTTCGCCATGTCGCGGGCCGTCGTGTTCAGATCGCCGGCCGGGCCGTCGTTCAATCGGTCGAACCAGAGTTCGCGGTACCCGCTCCCGGACCAGATGTAAGGCCTCGCCTGGTCGTCGCGCACTGGATACGGCACACCGAACGTGCTCGCGTGCATCTCGAGCGGCGCGAATACGTGCTCGGAGAGGTATTCCTCGAAAGACTGGCCTGATGCGAGTTCGACGAGTCGCGCCACCAGGGCCAGGCCGTGGTTCGAGTAGCTGAGTGTGTGTCCTGGCCGCATCACGACCGGCGGCATGTGTTCCGCCAGGTATTCGCCCAGGGGCACGGCCTCCTCGCCATGGGGGACGGCGGTGCCGACGAAGCGATCGTCGAAGCCTGCGGTATGGGTGAGCAGATGATGAAGGGTGATAGGCTCATCGAAAGGTGATGCAAGCTCGAAATCGAGGACGTCGTTCACGTCCGCGTGGAGATCGAGCTTGCCCTGTTCGACCAGTTGAAGAGCCGCAGTCGCGGTGAAGAGCTTCGAGATCGAGGCCACCCGCATGCGGGTGTCGGCCGTCATCGGCTGGGTGTCGTCTGTGCGGGCCTGCCCATACCCCTTCGCCAAGACGACTTCGTCGCCCTGGACGATGGAGATCACCGCGCCCGGCGCATGGTGCGCAAGCAGGAGGCCAGGAATCAGACCATCGAGGAAGGTTTCGAGGCTTGCCGTATCGGGCAGGTCGGCCTGCGCGGGATCCACGGGCTGGGAGGCGGCCGGGAGGGCCAGGGCGAACGCGAGAAGCAATACGGGTGTGCGCATCGTCTGGAAGGGTAGTGCGAGTCGTCCCGCGAGGCCTAGACGATCGGCCTGGGAGCGACTACCTAGTAGGAATGGCCAAGCGCATCGACTGGTACTACCACCGGAAGGGTTGAACCTCCTGCACCCGAGCGTCCAAGTTCCTGGACGCCCAAGGCATCGAGGTTCGCGAAACCGTTCCCGCCTCCCGGAAACTCTCCCGCAAGGATGCAGCCGATCTGGCGAAGGGAGCCAGCAAGGTGATCGTCGCCAAGGGGAAGAAGGTCGACACCTTCAAGCCGGGCGGCAAGGCACCCAAGGCCTGTGTGGATGCCATGCTCGGACCCACGGGCAACTTGCGAGCACCGACGATCCGCAAGGGCAAGACCGTGCTGGTCGGCTTCAACGAAGACGTCTACAGCGAGGCGCTCTAGGCGCGCCGCGGTTCCCGGCCGTCCTCGGTCTTCATGGTTTCGCCGCCGGCATCCTCCCAACCGCTGAACCCGCCGCCTACGTGGGCGACCGGCGCGAGGCCCATTTCCTGGACGGTGCGGGTGGCCAGGGCGGAGCGCCAGCCGCTCGCGCAGTAGAAGACGAACTTCTTCGGCTGGTCGAAGATCTTCTTGTGGTACGGGCTCTCCGGGTCGACCCAGAATTCGAGCATGCCTCGCGGAGCATGGTAGGAGCTCGGGATGAAGCCGTCGCGTTGGCGCTCCCGGATGTCTCGCAAATCCACGAGTTGGACCCGCTCGTCGCCGAGCAAGCCGATCGCTTCCTCCGGCGGGATCGTCTCGATCCGGGCGTTGGCTTCGGCGATCAGTTCCTGGGATCCCTTGTCGATCGGCATCGTCTCTCTCCCGGCGCGGTCTGGTCCAGGGACGATACCATTGCTGGCCCCAGCAAGGAGGACCCGGATGTCGGCCGTCCTGTACGAAAAGCGTGGCCACGTTGCGTGGGTGACGCTGAACCGACCCGAGGCGAAGAACCTCCTGAACGGCGACATGTTCATCGGCCTGATCGATGCCTGGCAGGAGGTGCGCGCGGATGACGAGGTGCGCGTAGCGGTGCTCACCGCGGCTGGTGAGGTCGATTTCTGCTGTGGCGGCGATCTGGGCTCGGTGATCCCGCTCTGGACCGGGGCCCGCGAGCCCGAGAACGGCATCGAACGCCGCATCAAGGAGGACGTGGGGATCGTCGGCCGGGTGATGCTGAAGGACGAGATCTTCCCGAAGCCCGTAGTTGGCGCCATCAATGGTCGGGCGCTCGGCGGTGGCTGTGAGATCACGCTGGCGACGGATGTCCGGGTCGCCGCAGAGCACGCCACCTTTGGGTTGCCCGAGCCACGCTCGGGCGTGGTGCCAGGGGCGGGCACGATGGCTCGCCTGGCTCGCCAGATCCCGTATGCCCACGCGATGAAACTGCTGCTCACGGCCCAACCGGTTTCCGCGCAGGAGGCGTTGGCGATGGGCTTGATCAGCGAAGTCGTCCCCGCGACGCAACTGCAAGCCCGGGCCGAGGAACTCGCCCAGTCGATCGCCGGAAACGCGCCGCTGGCCATGCGCGCGATCAAACAGACGGTGCTCGAATCCCACACGCTTTCGTGGGACGCGGCCTTCCGTGTCGAGATGCGCGAGGCCGGCAAGGTCATGGCGAGTCGAGACGCTCGCGAGGGGCCGAGGGCCTTCAAGGAGAAGCGCAAGCCCGTCTTCACCGGCGAGTAACTCGCGGGATCAGCTGCCGCCGTGGGTCTTGCGCAGCTCCGCTTTCTGCACCTTGCCCATCGCATTGCGCGGCAGCGAGGCGACGATGAAGACCCGCTTCGGATGCTTGAAGCGAGCGAGCCGGCCTTCGACGGCCCGCTGGACGTCGGCCTCCTCCAATGAGGCGCCGGGTGCGGGAACCACGAACGCCGCAACCTGCTCGCCGAAATCCGAGTCGGGCAGGCCGACCACGGCGGATTCGCCGATCTCCGGGGCTTCGTCGAGGCAGAGCTCGATCTCTTTCGGGTAGATGTTGAGACCGCCCGAGATGATCATGTCGCTGGCGCGGCCGGCCAGCTGCAAGCGGCCCTCGGCGTCGAGGCTGCCGACGTCTCCGGTGCGGAAGAAGCCGTCGCTGCAGAAGGCCTCCCGTGTCTTTTCTTTCATCCGCCAGTAGCCCGAGAACAAGTTGGGACCACGGGCCTCCACCGCACCGACATCGCCATGCGCAAGGGTGCCCCCTGATTCATCGACCACCCGCACATCGACCTCCGGCAGTGCAAAGCCCACCGTGCCGGGTTTGCGATCTCCCTCCAACGGGTTCGAGGTGATCATGCCGGCCTCGGTCATGCCGTAGCGCTCGAGGATGGTGTGGCCGGTGCGTTCGGTGAAGGAACGGAAGACCGTTTCCGAGAGTGGCGCCGAGCCCGAGATGAACAAGCGCATGTTGGCGCAGTCGCCACGGCCGAAATCCGGGTCCGCCAACAAGCGGCTGTAGAACGTAGGCACACCCATCATCACGCTGGCTTCGCGCATCCCG
This sequence comes from Deltaproteobacteria bacterium, assembly GCA_019312665.1. GTDB lineage: Bacteria > Myxococcota_A > UBA9160 > UBA9160 > UBA6930. The sequence continues at coordinate 8,067 of JAFDCZ010000147.1, forward strand.
CGGCGAATGGCGCCTGGGTCGAAGCGAGGCAGGAAGAGGACCTTGGCCGCCGAGAGCATCGCGCAGTGCAGGGCGACGAACAGGCCGTGGACATGAAAGACGGGCAGGGCGTGGAGGAGCACGTCCTTCGGGCCGAAGCCCCACAATGAGTTCAGCGTGAGCGCATTCGATGCCAGGTTGCCGTGGGTGAGCAGCGCGCCCTTGGGTCGTCCCGTCGTGCCGGAGGTGTAGAGCATGGCTGCGATGTCGTTCGTGTCGCGGGGGAGGATCGCCGTATGGGATCGGCCGTCTGCCAACTCGGGCAAGCTGCCATGGCCCTCCGTGTCGAGCGTCAGCCAGGCGTCCTGTTCGGGTTCGCTTCCGAAACCCACGGGTTCGGGTCCGCTGACGACGACGCGAGGCGTGGCGTCGCCCAGGTAGTACCGCACCTCCTCGGCGGTGTAGGCCACATTCAGCGGGACGTATACCGCGCCCACACGCAGGCACGCGAGGTAGAGCGCGACGGCATCGGGGCATTTATCGACCTGCACGACGACCCGGTCGCCGGGCTCCACGCCGGATTCGAGCAGTGCGCCGGCGAATGAAGCGGACCTCGAATCGAGATCCGCATAGCTTTGCGGTTCGGCTCCGGGTACCGCGAGGAAGGGCCGTTGCGCGTCGCTCTCGAAGCGGCTGCGGAGGAGGTCGTAGAGGTTTCCCATCCGGGGGCAGTCTAGCCACCGTGGCGGTGCTATCCGTTCGGCGGGAGTTCTCGATGATTGCCCGATTCGTGGCCTGTTTCGTTCTCTTGCTGCTCGTTTCGTGCGGTCTCAACCCGCCGACCGCGGAGTGGGAGCCCCCGCCGGGCCCGGCCACACCGCGCGAAGCGGCGCCACGCGAGCCTTGTGCCCAGCAGGACCCCCTGCGCCGGCCCTTCTACGGCGATCTTCATGTCCACACCGGCTATTCCATGGACGCTCGTGCGCAGGGCACCGTGACGACACCCGACCAGGCGTACCGATACGCACGAGGCATGGCGATTCCGGCGGGCCGGATCGATCGGCCACTCGATTTCGCGGCGGTCACCGATCATGCCGAGTGGCTTTCCGAGGTGGCGCTCTGCGCACGGCCGAAGCTTTCACCGGAGGTTTACGCGAGCGCGTCGTGCCAGATCTTTCGGGGGGAGAGGCGGAGCTGGATCGCCCGGTTGCTGCGGTTGAAGGGTTTCGCGGCCAGGATGGCTGGACTGGTGGGCCTCTCTGGTCGTTCGCCGGAGGTTTGCGGGAATGATCAGGGGCGCTGCCGCAAGACGCTGGCGATGGTCTGGCACCAGCTCCAAGCCTCGGCGGAACGTCACTACGATCGCAGCAGCGCTTGCACGTTTACGAGCTTCCATGCCTGGGAATACAGCCGCTCGCCGGACTCCACCAAGATCCATCGCAACGTGATCCTGCGCAGCGAGGTGGCGCCGGAGATTCCGTTTTCCTGGCTTGATACTCCGACGGAGCCCGAACTTCGGCGAAAGCTACGGGATCTCTGTCTGGATACCGGGACCGGCTGTGACGCCATTGCGATTCCGCACAATCCGAACCTCTCGAATGGTCAGTCTCTCTCCATCGCCTATCGAGAGCTTCCTTTGGAAGAACAACGCGAAGAGGCTGAATTGCGCGCGCGTCTCGAACCGATCGTCGAGATGATGCAGATCAAGGGCGAGAGTGAGTGCCGCAACGGGATGTTCCAGGTGCTCGGTGGAACGGACGAGCTGTGTGGCTTCGAGAAGACCAGGGACATGCCGGGCCAGGAGCTCGAGGATTGTGAGGAGGGGACTGGCTCCGGGGCACTGGGCGGCCGCGGCTGCATCTCCAGAATGGACCACGCCCGCTACGCATTGATCGAAGGTCTTCGGGAGAAGGCGAGGATCGGCATCAACCCGCTGAAGTTCGGCTTCATCGGCAGCACGGATACGCATCGGGGAACGCCCGGTGCGGTCGCCGAGTACGCCTACCAGGGAAAGTTCAATTCCACGGCACGCGCACGCCTGACCGCGGGTGAGGCGCTGCTCCCGGGTTTGACCTGGAACCCGGGTGGCCTTGCCGCGGTCTGGGCCGAGGAGAACACCCGCGAATCGATCTTCGACGCGATGAAGCGGCGGGAAGCTTTCGCGACGAGCGGGCCGCGCATCTCCGCGCGTTTCTTTGCCAGTTGGTCACTGCCGGCCGATTGGTGCGAGAGGCCGGACGCCGTGGCACTGGGGTACGCGCAGGGCGTGCCGATGGGAGGGGATTTCGATCTGCGGCCCGCCAACGCAGATGCGCCCGTGTTCGCCGTTTCTGCGTTGCGCGATCCCGGAACTGCGGCGCATCCGGGCGGCCTGCTTCAGCGCATCCAGATCGTGAAGGGATGGGTCGGCGAGGACGGAGGCTTCCATCAACAGGTCACCGATGTCGCCGGCCAGGCGAACGATGCGGACGTCGACCTCGAAACCTGCACGCCCCGCGGCACGGGAGCCGAGGCGCTATGCGCGGTTTGGACGGACCCGTCTTTCGACGCAGACCAGCCGGCGGTCTACTACGCTCGGGTCGTGGAGAATCCGAGTTGCCGATGGTCGACCTGGCAATGCCTGGCGTTGCCGGAGGGCGCGCGCCCCCCGCGCCCGGACGGGTGCCGCGACCCGAGGGTGCCGAAGACGATCCAGGAACGGGCGTGGACCTCCCCGATCTGGGTGTCGCCGTGACTGCGCTCGGTTGTGCAGTGGCCGCGGCGCTGGGGTTCTTCGCGTGGGGCTTCGTCGAGTATCTGGTCCACGGCATCCTCGGGCATCGCTATCGAACCTTCGTGACCCCGCTTCACGGCGGGCATCATATCGAGCCCCGCGCGGTGTTTACCTCGCCGCTCGGGTGGGTGCCGATCGCGGGTCTGCTCTGGGCCGTGGCGGCCCTGACGGCGGGGCCGCTCTTCGGGAGTTGTTTCTTCGCCGCTCTGCTCGCCGGCTTCTTGCGTTACGAGTACGTCCATTGGCGCATCCATTTCCGAACACCCAAGACCCCTCGTCAGCGCTTGCTTCACCAGCATCACCTGGCCCACCACTTCGTGAACGCCAAGGCCTACCACGGGGTGACGACCCGCCTTTGGGATCGGGTGTTCGGGACGCTGCCGGAAACACGAGCCGCGGACTACGCGCGCGTCTGCTCCGTGGCGCCACTCGCTGGCGGGAGCAATCTGGCCGCGATCTGGCACCCGCGCACGATGCTCGGCCCGT
>JAFDCZ010000148.1 GCA_019312665.1 Deltaproteobacteria bacterium
AAACCCGTCCGTGAGATGGCCTGATCGGAGCAGGCCTCCTCGCAGCAGAAGCTTTCCTTGCAGCGATCGCGATAGAACGCGACCACGGGATCCATCCCTTGAGATTCCGGGTTCTGGCACCACGGACAATGCAGTGCGCATCCCTTCAGGAAGACGAGGGAGCGAATGCCCGGCCCGTCATGCAACGAGAAGCGCTGGATCTCGAAGACGGGGGCCGTCACGGTCATTGGACGCGCTGCCTGGTGCGATCGATCAGCTCCTGCTGCACCCCGGGCGTGAGATCGACGAAGTACGCGCAATAGCCAGAAATCCTCACTAGGAGATTGCGATGCTCGTCCGGATTGCGCATCGCGTCTTCCAGCACCGCCGGGTCGAGAACATTGACCTGCAGCTGCATTCCACCCTGGGCGAAATAGCCCAACACGAGAGCCTCCAGAGAAGCCCGGCCGGCCGCATCCGCGACAGTCTGCGCGTCGAATTTGATGTTGACGTTGATTCCGTTTCCGAAAGCCCGATGGTCCAACTTGGCCACGGAGTTGAGCGAGGCCGTAGGGCCGAGCAGGTCCGACCCATCCTCAGGGGCGAGCCCATCGGCCAGCGGTCGGCCAGCAAGCCGGCCCGAGGGCAGGGCCGCCATCTTCTTTCCGAAGGCCTGATGACACGTCATCGAGTAGTAGCCCGGCATCCAGCGTCCGCCGCGCGTATTCGTGTACCGCGAGACGCATCGATCGAAGAGCGATGCGACCTCGCCGGCCAACCCGTCCGCCCGGGCATCATCATTGCCGAAGCTGGCAATCTTGCGGGCTCTCGCGTGAAGCAGCTCCTGGCCCTCGAAATTGGTCGCGCAGGCGTTCGCGATGTCTTCCAACGAGTACTGCTTCGTGTCGAAGACCAGCTCCTGGATGACTGCGAGAGAATTCGCGAGATCGGCAACACCCACCGCTTGAATACCCGACGCGTTGTAGAACGCTCCGCCCCGGGTGGCGTCGGTTGCGTTCTCGATGCATCCGCCGATCGTGACCGACGCAAGCGGTGTCGGGAAGTACTCCGCGTTGGCCTTCTCGATGGCATCCAGTGCCTGTTTCATCTGCGCGAGGCGATCCTGTGTCTGATCCTCCAGCAGCTCGAGCAGATCATCCATGCATCCGATCGCATCGAGCCATGGGCGTGGGCAGCGGGTGCCGCCCTGCATGCGCCGCCCACCGCCGAGCAACAACTCGAGCCCGAGGGCCAGATTGAAGATTGCGGCGTCAGAAGAAGTAAAGCTCTCGCATGAAAGTGCGGGTTCCACACACCCCACCGTCGCGTAGTTCCACACCTTGTCGTGGTCGACGCCGCGGCGCGCCATGGCCGGCATGATCACATCGTCGTTGTAGAGCGCCGGGGAGCCACCACCGCCCGCAATCACCGCCACGGCCCGTCGAACGAATGCGGGATCGGTGTTCTTGCTGATTCGAGCATGCCAGTTGGGCTGTCGGGTCTTGAAACCCTCGAGCACATCGAGCAGCAGGAAGCTCAACGCATTGGTGGCATCGTCGCCCGAGGCATCGACACCTCCGAGCGTCAGCGCCTGGCCACTCGGCAATCCCGCGAAATACTCGGTCGAGCGGCTCGAAAAGAGCGGAATCACCTCGGAGAGCTTGACGCAGAACGCGGCGAAGAGATCGCGAACGCGATCGGCGTCGAAACCCGGCTGTTCCTTCTCTCGGGAATACAGGCCATAAAGATATTGGTCGATCCGCCCGAGGCTGATGCCCTGGTCGATCGATTCGATCTGGATCGGGGAACGTTGGTAAGCAACTCGACGAGGTCCGCCCGGCCTTGCCTTTCGGCTTCAGCCCGGTAGCGATCCGCGAAGTCTTCGAGGGCCGCGAGACAGACATGGCTCGCCTCGAGTTGATCCCGTTGCGCCTGGCTCGTGTCGTCCCGCGCCAGGCGCTCCCCGAGCTTCTTGCGCAGCCCATTCGTACCCAATCGAATGAGCTCGGCGTAGTCCGGAAGGAAATGAGCGACACCACCCGCTTCGTTGATCACGAAGTGAGAGGCACCGAGTTGTTCCCGCGCATAGCCGAGCTGCTCGCGCAGGGTAAACGCTCGCACGGAGAGATTGCGGCGCAACCAGTAGGGGATCACCGTCCGCAAGAGTTTCCACTTGTCGGCTGCGCGAATGTGGAGCGGGTTGACCGATCGCTTCTCGAAGCGCAGCACGTCCTCGAGCATCGCCACGCCGGCTTTCTCGATATGGCAGATGGCTCCGATCCGGTGTTCCGTATGCGAGCCGACGATCAGCTCTCTAGGATGGATCTGGATCGAGCGATGACTCAGGTGATACGCGAGACAATGCGCGTTCAGCAGGGCGGTGGAGGCGTAACTCCCCGCGTCCCGCTTGTAGAACTCGGTGTAGTGGATTGCCCGTTCGGCACCAACGGCCGGCGGGCTCTTCGTATGGTCGAGGTAGAGCTGCTGGATCTCGGGCGACGGCCGCCACGGGTCCTGTTTTCCACGATCCACGATCGGTTCCTTCGCAGAGGGTTCGCCCGCGTCGCAGGGTGATCCTAGCAGGGCTCCGCTCATGCCGGCTTCGACGAGACGCAGATCATCCTGCACACTGTCGTCACGATGTGGTTTCTCCGTCCCATTTTGGAACAGATCAGAACTCGGGCTGGGGAAGGACGCCTCCTTCATCCTACGGACCGCCGCTCGGCACATAGCCTCAATGGGCACGCCGCTCGGACAGGGACCCAACACGAGATGCGACAAGGCTTCGACAACGCCATCCAATCGAACGCAGTTGACCTTGGCCAGTTCGTGCAGGTGACCGCAACGCTGCTGCTGTTCTTCGGTCTCGGGGCCCAAGGCGTGCTGGCGGAAGAGGACCTGACCAACGTCGACCCGCCGGCTGAAGTTCCGGCAGCGGCAACCGAATCCGGCCTCGAGCCAGCGGCGAACGAGAGCACGACCCTCGACTCGCTGCCGGTGCACAGCAGGCGCATCCCGGAGGATTGGATCGACGCGCCGGCTGCGATCACGGTGGTCGATCGTTCGGAAATTCAGCTGGGGCGCCAGCAACTGGGCCTGGATGAGTCCCTCTCCAAGGTTCCCGGGCTCTTCATGCAGAACCGCACCAACTTTGCCCAGGATCTTCGCATCTCGAGCCGCGGTTTCGGTGCCCGCTCGAGTTTCGGGATCCGCGGCATCAAGGTCTTCGTGGACGGCATTCCGGCAACGCTTCCCGATGGCCAGGCGGGCGTCGATGCGATCGACCTGGGATCGACGGGCCGGATCGAGGTGCTGCGTGGCCCGGCGTCATCCCTGTACGGGAGTGCCGCTGGCGGCGTGATCCATCTTCATACGGAGGAACCTCCGGACCTCCCGTTCGTAGAGGGCCGGGTTTCCTTTGGAGCGCTGGGCTTCGCCCGCCAGCAACTGAAGGCTGGGGGGCGCGGCGGGCCCGTCGACTATCTGGTGAGCGGCACACGAACCCATGTCGACGGATACCGGAATCAAAGCGGGTTCCGTGCGTCCAATCTGAATGGACGCTTCCGATGGCAGGTCGATGAAAGTTCGCAGCTCCAGCTGGTCTTGAATGCCGTCGATTCTCCGAAAGCGGACGACCCCGGAGGACTGACCCGGGAAGAAGTCCATGCCGATCGGCGCCAGGCCAGGACACGCAATCTGCTCTTCGACACGGGAGAAGAGGTGGCCCAGCAGAAGCTCGGCCTCGTGTATCGAAAGTCGTTCGGGGATGCCCACGAGATCGCCGCGCGGAGCTATCTGGTGCACCGGGATTTCGAGAACCGCCTGCCCTTCACTTCAGGCGGAGCGGTGGATCTGGAGCGTCTCTTCTTTGGGGGCGGGATCTCCTACCGGGGTGAGGGGGAGCTTTTCGATCGACAGCACCAGCTCGTCATCGGCCTGGACGTCGATGCTCAGCGTGACCGCCGCAAGCGCTTCGACAATCTTCTGGGCGTGCGGGGACCGCTCGTATTCGACCAGCACGAAGACGTCACCGGCTGGGGTCTCTACGCGCAGTGGGAGATCGATCTCGGGGTTGACTTCGAGCTGAGCGTCGGTGGCCGCTTCGATCGCGTCGAATTCGACGTCGACGACGATTTCCTGCAAGACGGGGACGACTCGGGAGAGATCCATTTCGACGAATTCAGTCCCGCGTTGGCACTCCTGTGGCATCCGACGCCAGCCTTCAACGTATTCGGTCGCGTCTCGACCTCCTTCGAGACGCCGACGACGACCGAACTCGCCGACCCCGAGGGCTCCGGAGGGTTCAATTCCTCTCTCGATCCGCAGACCGCTCTGGGCTACGAGCTGGGCGTGAAGGGCCTGCTTCCGGGGCGCCTGCGTTACGAGCTGGTGTACTACGACATCGATGTCGAGGACGAGCTCGTTCCCTTCGAGGTGGCCTCGATGCCGGAACGACGCTTCTTTCGGAATGCGGGAGAGTCCTCGCGGCGAGGTGTCGAAGCCGCGCTCGAGGTGGAACCCCATCCGGGGCTCACGCTCTCCGTGGCCTACGCCCACTCGGATCTCCGCTTCGATCGCTACCGGACGCCCGCCGGCCGTTTCGATGGAAACCGCATCCCTGGCGCGCCCCGGAACCAGCTGCACGCAGAGATCGCGTTCCGCCACCGCTCCGGCTTATTCGTCAGCTTGGATGCTCTCTACGTGGGGCATGTCTACCTGAATGATGCCAACACCGCGAAAGATGGAAGCTCGCTGGTTTCCAACTTCCGAGTGGCATGGCCCTTCCATTCGGGTCGCTGGCGGATCACGCCGTTCCTTGGCGTCAACAACCTCTTCGACCGCGCCTACCAGAGCAACGTCCGCATCAACGCGTTTGGCGGCCGGTACTACGAGCCGGCTCCGGATCGCAACCTCTACGGAGGTGTGGGCGTGCGCTGGGAATTCGGCTCAGGCTCTCCCTAGAACCGAAGGCGACCCGGGTCTTTCACCCAGACTCTCGGGGTTCTTCCCGAGCTGAGCTGCGTCGATTTCCGTTCCAACTCGACTGGATTCTTCGCAGTCTGTGTCTAATCCAGGGTGCCCGTCGCGACGATGGATGGACGTGGATTCTGCTGAGCTCGTGCGACCATGAAACGCTGTGGAGTGCCCATCCTGGATGACAAGGGGCTCGACGAGAAACCGGCATTCTTCCGCCGCTTCGAGCTTCCAGAGGAAAACGAGGGCCCGGAAGCAAACCAGAGTTGACCCCAGAGCAGGCTACGGCCGCCACAAGACCTCGAAGCGCACTAACGTCCCTCGAAGTTCGGCCGCCGCTTCTGCAAGAAGGCGGCGACACCCTCCTTGAAATCACTCGAGTTGCAGAGCTCTCGCTGAGCCTCACGTTCGACATCGAGCTGGGCATCGAGATCGCCTAGCTCGGCCGCAGCGAAGACGCTTCGGAGACGCACGAATGCGCGGGTCGGGCCGGACGCGAGCCGGTGGCCAAGTTCCAGAGCAGTCACCATCAGTTCGTCGTCCGGAATACAGCGCCAGATCAGGCCCCACTCTTCGGCTTTCTCCGCCGGGAGGGATTCGCCTAGCAAGGAAAGTCCGAGAGCCCTGGCGCGGCCCACCCGATGCGGAAGGTGGTAACTCGCTCCAACATCCGGAACGATCCCGAGCGCTGGAGCGAATACCAGCTTGAAGCTGGCCGACTGCGCGGCCAGGACGAGATCGCAGGATAGCGCCAGGCCAACGCCGCCCCCGGCGGCGACCCCGTTGACGGCGGCGATGATCGGCACGCGCAGCGATTGCATCTCCCGCACGAGAGGGTTGAATCGGGCATCCATGCTTTCCGCGATTGTGTCGCCCAGCGTCTCTCCCGGCCCGACCATTCCAGCGCCCAGGTCGGCGCCGGCGCAAAACGCTCTTCCCTTGCCGGTCATCACGAGTGCGCGCAGCTGCGGATCGCCGTTGACCACTGCCAGCACTTCGCGGATGTCGTCGATCAGACCCGGACTCATCGCGTTCAGGACATCAGGGCGATCGAGACGCAACACGGCGACGGCGCCATCGCGCTCGAGTTCCAAGGTCTTCCAATCGCCCAACATGTCAGCCATGGGATCCTCCGCCAGGGACACAGCCGACCTGTCATTCGGCCAAGCTTCGCAGGGCAGATTCTCCTGGAATGGTCCGGGCCGGTCAACGAGCCGGAAGATGGACCCGCGGGGCTGCTCGCCGGGGTGCGCTATCTGTGTCCGGGGCCAACCCGGCCGGCTGGAAAGATGATGACTTCTCTCCCTGGGCTGCTTCGCCACGCAAAGACCCATTTCGATCTGACCAACCCTGGGGATCGGAAGAGCCTCGATCAGCTCACCTCGGAGCTTCTCGAACAGGAGCGGCTCTCGCTGGACGAGATCAAAGCTGCGGCGGGCACGGCTGGAGCCCCGCTCGAGTTCCGCCTGGCGGCAAAGCTCTTGGACTCCCGCCGCTGGCTGATCCGAAGCACACAGCCGCTGCGAATCGCCATCGTGTTTGCGATGTGGGGCGAGCACCACCGGTTGCTTCCGCGCAGCGCTTCCAATTCCAACGGCGAAGACTCGCTGCATGTCAAACTCGACCAGCTGGAATGGGCGACGGCGGGTACCCGAATCGACTGGAAGCTGTATGCGGTAGACGACGGCTGCCCCCACGACAGCGCCGACCTCGCCCGACGTCGCGCAGCCGAACACCCGGCCCGAGATCGCGTCACGGTGCTCGAGCTCGTCGATGCACTCCCGGCCGACAAAGGTCCCCTGGCAGGGCTTGGCTCCGCAGACGGTTCGCGAAAAGCAGGCGCAATCATTCTCGGCTGCGCCCGAGCCATCGAGGACGGCGTCGATGCGGTGATCTACACGGACGCCGACAACTCGGTGCATCTCGGGCAGATCGGCCTGCTGCTGCAGCCATGGGTCGATGGTGGCGCCAAGGTCGTGCTGGGCGACCGCAAACATCCCGACGCAGTCCTCGTCAAGCAGGAGGCGCGCTGGGGAGAGGGGATCGTCCTGCTGCGCCACATGCAACGCATGATCGGCCGCGCGATCTACTCCCGTGGCATCCTGGACACCCAGGCCGCGTTCAAGCTGTATGCCAGCGATGTGCTCAGCACGATCCTCGAGCGGCCAACGGTCTACGACTTCTCGTTCGACAGCGACTGGATCCTGGCCAGCCTGGCCCAGGGAGTCGAGCCAATCCAGGTACCCTTCGCGTTCATCGATTCCGCCGCCGAATCTGCCTCCATCGCCCAGGGCCCGATGACGACCTGGGAAGCACTCCTCAAAGGGCTGACTGCCTCAGTCCGCCGCCATGGCGTCGAACACGATCTGGAGATGGCACAAGTACTCGAGGAGGAAATCCGATCAGCCACCGACCTCGACCGCATCATCGACCATCTGCCGCCCGCTCTCGCCAACGCCCCGGAAGAGCGCCTCGGCGACCCCACGCTGATGTCCCCAGCCGAAATCCGCGACTGGATCCGAAGCCACTAGCAGTGGGAGCCCTTCGCGGAAATCCGCCACCGGGGCGCACCAGCGGGGTTCTTCGCGTTAGGATCCCGGGATGACGACGCAAACTCTTCGAACCCCGCTTTGTGACATGCTTGGAATCGAGTACCCCATCCTCAGCGCCGGCATGGGGCCCAGCCTGATCGGCGAGACCACTGGCGCTCCCGTCGAGCTGGTCGTCGCAGTTTCCGAGGCAGGCGGCCTCGGAGTGCTAGGCGGCGCCGGCTACACCGTCGAAGAGATGCGTGATGCGATTCGCGAGATCCGCAAGCAGACGGACAAGCCCTTCGGCGTGGACCTGCTGTTGCCCGCCCAGCAGGTGGCCAGCGGCGACGCTCCCGCGGAGAACACGCGCGAGATTCCGCTGAAAGACATTCTCCAAACACTTCCCGATCGTCACCGCGAGTGGTTCCTGCGCATCCAGAACGAGCTCGATCTTCCGGATACAGAGGCCGTGTTGAGCAGCGGCACCACGACCGCCCGGCCCCATGCAGCCATTGAGGCCTGCATCGATGAGCAAGTGCCGCTCTTCTGCGCGGGCCTTGGCAACCCGGGCTTCATGGTCGAAGCCGCGCATCAGGCAGGAATGAAGGTGCTCGGCATTGCTGGCAACTCGAAGAACGCGGGCCGCATCGCCAAGGGCGGAGCGGATCTGGTCGTAGCCCAGGGGCACGAAGCAGGAGGCCATACCGGCCGGGTCGGATCCATGGCGCTCTGGCCCCAGGCGATCGATGCCGCCGCTCCCACGCCGGTGCTCGCTGCCGGCGGGATCGGCGACGGGCGCGGCCTGGCGGCGGCGCTGGCGATGGGCTGCGTGGGAGTCTGGGTGGGTACCCGCTTCCTGGCTTCGAACGAAGGCGGCGCTCTGGATCTGCAGAAGCAGGCCATCGTCCAGGCCACCGATGAGGACACGCGCCGTACCACCATCTACACAGGCAAGACCTCCCGGGCGACCTACAACCGCTTCCACGATTTGTGGGAGGAATCGAACCTGGAGCCGCTGCGCTTCCCCGTGCAGGTGATGTTGGCTTCGGCGATCGTGGACATGTTCAACCGGGCCGGGAAGGTGGAGTATGTCGGACCCTTCGCTGGACAGGTCTCGGGCCTGATCCACGAGATCAAGCCTGCGGCACAGATCGTGGAGGACATGGTCGAGGAGACCGTCGACATCCTTACACGTCGCTTGCCCGAAAATGTGACAGCGTCCTAGGATGCGATTCCTCTACGAGGAGAGCCCAATGCGAAACGCCCTCGCACTCCGTCCCCGCGTCCAGAATCGCTCCGAAACTGGAGAGCCATGCTGACGGCTTCCAGCAGGCCTCTTCTCGCCGGTCTGTTGCTACTCGCGTTGGGTGCGGGATTCGCTGCCTTCAGCTTGACGCCCCCGCGAGCTCGGCTCGGAGACATGCCAGCTGCGGAATTTTCAGGAACGCGAGCTCTGGAGATGCTGGAACGCCTCGTCGGAGATGGCGTTCCCCACCCCGCTGGAAGTCCGGCCGCTACGCGCGTCCGCGAGCGCCTGATCCGCGAACTCGTGCAGATGGGATACTCACCGGTCGTTCGCAAGGGCTTTGCTTGCTCGGCCTTTGGAACCTGCGCGGAAGTCCAGAACGTGCTCGCGCGCCTTCCCGGAAGCCATGCCGATACTGCCGTTCTGCTCGCTTCCCACTACGACTCCCATCCAGCCGGGCCGGGCGCAGCGGACGACGGCACCGGAGTGGTGGTTCTGCTGGAGATTGCGCGGGCCCTTCGCTTGGATCCACGGCCTCGCAACGACGTGATCTTCCTCTTTGACGAAGGCGAAGAGCAGGGACTGATCGGCGCCCAGGTCTTCGCCGAGTCCGACCCCTGGGCCGCGGACGTGGCCGTCGTCGTCAACGTGGAGGCACGCGGAACCGGCGGACCAAGTGCCATGTTCGAGACCAGCGATGGAAACGCAAATCTGCTGGCGCTCTTCTCACGGGTGGTGCCAAGAACCTCGGGATCCTCGGTCTTCCAGGATCTCTATGAGTTCCTCCCCAATGATACGGACCTGACGATCTTCAAGAGGCACGGCATGGCAGGGTTGAACTTCGCCAACGCCGGAAATGTCGAGCACTACCACACACCCGTCGACGACGTGGCCCACGCAAACCTCGCGACGATCCAACAGCACGGCGATGCCATACTCCCGTTGACCCGTGCCCTCGCAGCCGCTGAGCTGCCGATTCCTGTATCCAACAACTCCGCTTTCTTCGACGCAGGTGGCAAGGGCCTGATTCGTTGGCCTCTGGCCTGGGGAGTGCCGTTCGCACTCCTCGCCCTCCTGGGCGTCATTGGAGTGCTCGGCGATCAAATTCGCCGGGGCGCTCTCAGCGTTCGACAGCTCTCGTGGGGAAGCGCAACCTGGCTGCTCGGGATTGCCCTTGCTCTTACTCTCGGGTTCGGCCTGACCATCGCCCTCCAGGGTTTGGACGGCTCGCTCGCACCGTGGACCGCTTACCCTCTGCCTGCGCGCATTGCGTTCTGGGTGCTCGGATTGACCAGCCCGCTCGTCGCCAACAACTGGCTGGGGCGGTATGCCGGCCCACTGGGAGCCTTTGGTGGTGCTGCGCTCTGTTGGGCGATCCTCGGCCTGGCTCTCACGATCCCGTTCCCCGGTGCAGGTTTCCTGCTCGTTTTCCCCTTGCTGGCGGCAACCCTCGGAATCTCGATCGGGGGATTGCGGAGGAGCGAAGGAGACGACACCAGCATCATCATCGGATCGCTTTGCTGGATCGCTGTCGCCGGGTTCTTCTGGCTTCCGATGGCATTTCTCATCGAGACGATGTTGGGCTTTCGCGTCGGCGCACTCGTCGCAGCCAGCGTAGCGATTGCCGGATCAGGCTTGGCAGCCTTGATGGTGCGAGCAGAGAAACCCAAGCTGAATGTCCTGGTCGTCGCCTGTGTGGCCTGCATTTCTGGCGCATCGATCTTGCAGCTCGCGTTGCCTTCCTACACACGTGACCATCCTCGACACATGAGCATCATGTTCCACCAGGACGCGGACGCAAAAACCGCCCAGTGGATCGTCAGCGAGCGACAGGGCCCGGTTCCAGAGCGGATGCGGGCCGCGGGTGGGCTGATCGGATCGGAGCTTCCGCTTCCCACCCTGCCGGGTTGGCATATCGACCGCGCCGCCGTGGGCCCGGCCAAGAGCCTGCCGATTCCCGGACCCGAAGCCGAAATCCTGGCCACTCGACGTGTTGCGGAGGGCCGGGAGATCAGCCTGCGCCTCCGCTCGCCCCGAGGCGCCCCGACCATGGAGCTCTGGCTCCCGCCGGAGGCCAAACCTGTTTCGGTTGCGATCAGCGGAACGAATGTTCCACCGAATAGCGAAAGAATGTTGGTATACGGGAAGGGGTGGCATCGCTTCGCACACCGGACAGTCCCGGCGGAGGGCTTCGATCTGGTGCTCGTGCTCCCAGGTGACGAGCCCGTATCGGCCGTGCTGATCGAACAGAGCTTCGAGCTCCCAGACACCGCAGCAGATCTGCTCGCCACGCGACCGGATTTCGCCGTCCCCGCGCACGCGGGCGACACCACCGTCCTTACGAGACGGCTCGAGCTGTAGCCGGGCCGCGAAACGCCTCAGATCGCAGAGAACCAGCCCATCGCACCTCGTTCGGCCATATGAACCTGGTGGGGATGAAACATGTAGCGCCCACGTTCGGGCAGACGGAACTCGACGATCGCGCGCTCGGCTTGCGCGAGGGTCACGACGTCCGTGTGTTCGTCCGGCTCGAGACGCGTCCCGGTCCGGTAGACATCGAAGGTCTCGGCGTGCAGGTGAAACGAAGCGACAGGATCTCCGCTCACCATGTTCAAGAGATAGAGGCGGACGAGTTCGCCAACGGGGACCTTGATCGGAAAGCGCGCGAAGAAGCCCGCGACCCCGTTCCAGGCATAGAGTTCGTTTCGTCCATCACCATCGAGGTCGAAGCCACATAGCACCAGGCTGAATTCGTGGGCCGGAGGCCGCGGCGTGGGCGGATCGACGATCAATGCGCCGTACAGCCCCTTGGCGATGTGCTGAGAAACCGGAAGCGCATGGCAATGGTAGGGATGAAGCCCGGCCGGGCCTGCGCGGAAACGGTACGTCTCGGTGGCTCCGGATGGAATCGGCTGCCATCCATCCTGGCTCACCGTATGCCGTCCGTGGAAATGCACGTTATGGGGATGCATCCCCCTGTTCTGGAAGCGGATCAGGAGCTCGTCGCCCTCGGTTGCCCGGATCAGTGGGCCCGGAACGCGGTCATTGTACGTCCACGCAGCGAACGACTTCCCCTCGGCCACTTCGATCGGCCGCTCGTTCACCCAGAGCGACACCTCACGCACGCGCCCAGGCTTGGGAGCTTCGGCAGGCGGCGGGATCAGCAGGGAATCGAGTGCGTTCGCTCCCAGCCGGGCAGGCGGATCCGCGTTGCCGCCGTAGCCGGACTGCACGACGGGTACGGACATCGGGTGCATCGCAGCCGAAGCGTCATCCGGGTACGCGTCTGCGTGGGCTCGCCCACTCACCAGGCCCGTCCCAGCCGCGACGCTGCCTCCAAGCAGAAGCCGCATGAGATCCCGGCGCCTCACGGGCATCTAGAAGCCCGCCATGCTTCGGATACCGGCCAGCAGAATGACCCCGCTGGCGACGAGCCCCGCCGCGAGAACGCCAGCTCCGTACCGTCGCCTCCCACCGACAGCAAGCGCCAGGCCGGCGAGGACGGAGGCCACGGGCAAGTAGTAGGACCAGCGCATCAGCAGAGAAGCCAGAAGGCCGGGAGCATCGAACCGAGCGTACTCAGGAAGAAGCGATTCCAGTGTCTCTCCGTCGAGATAGGCCTCGGCCTCCGGAGGGAGCCGCATCGCATCGAGTTCGAAGTTGAGGCTCGCGAATACGTCCACTGCTGGGCGAACCGGCGCAGCCGCGCCGCCGGGCATGAGCGCCTGGTCCGGCGGAACCGGTTGCACCCTGTAGTCCGAAGACTCGAACTCCGGACTGTTTGCCCAGCCCACTCGGCGGACGATGGAGAGGCTGGGAAGCATGTCCCAGCCGAGCGGAAGGCGTAGCCCCTCACAGCCGTGAAAGACCTCCAGGCCGGGCGGAGCGCTCGTCTCGAAATCGTTGGCCTCGAAACAATTCCCGGTGCTCGAGGGGCCAGCAAGGGCGAGATCTGCCCGGCCGGAACGCCGGATGATGTTCTTTCGGATCACATTGTCCTTTGCGGGCCAGAAATTCTCGTGTTGATTGGGTGTGACAAAGATTCCGTGATCCCGATGGCCCACGACCAGGTTCCGCTCGACCCGATTCTCCACGCCACCCGCGAGGACGATGCCCGTCCCGATGACGGGCCAGGTCAACGGAAGCGTCGGAGCCTCCGGATTGCCGTTGGCAACGACGAGGTTGGCAACGATCGTCGATCTCCGTTCCGGCGGAAGAAGCTCTGAATCCAGGGTATTCGGTCCGATTCCCGCGATGTTGTGTCTCCAGATCGAGCTCACGATGTAG
>JAFDCZ010000290.1 GCA_019312665.1 Deltaproteobacteria bacterium
GGCCACAGCGACGTGATCGCCGGTGCGGCTCTTGGCTCTCGAAAAGTGCTCGCACCAATCCGCAGCCTGCGGACCTTCATGGGCACCTTGGCGGGCCCTTGGACCGGTTGGCTCCTGTTGCGCAGCCTCGAAACCCTCTCCTTGCGCATGCAGGCCCAGGCGCGCGGTGCGCAGGAGGTCGCAGCCTTCCTGATCGAGCACCCGAAGGTCCGCGCGATCCACTATCTGGGCACGACCCAGGCCGACGACCCGATGGCCGATGTCTATCACCGTCAATGCCGCTCTGCGGGTTCGGTGATCTCATTCGACGTTCACGGCGGCGAGAAGGAAGCCTTCCGTTTCTTGAATGCTCTTCAGCTCGTGAAGCTGGCGGTGAGTCTCGGCGGAACCGAATCCCTGGCCGAACACCCCGCCAGCATGACCCACGCAGACGTGGCGCCGGATCAGCAACGTCAGCTCGGCATCGGTGCAGGAATGGTCCGCCTCTCCGTCGGCATCGAGCACCCCGCCGACCTGATCGCCGATCTCGAGCAAGCGCTGGAGCACGTGTAGACGCCTTTGGTTCCTGGCCGCTTCGCATCTCGTGTCGGATCGCGGGGCGGGGGGCGGCCAGCGCTCCATGGCTCACCAGGCCGTCGAACGCGCGTGCACCGAGTCTGCCGAGCGCGCAGGGGGAGGGCGCGTACTCTCCGGCCTGGCTCCGCTTTTACTTCCGCGCTGACCGCCCCCCGCCCCGCGATTGGCCGTGCAGGCAATTGGAACCGCCTCGCTGGGGCTGGGCGCAGGCGGGGCGGAAATAAAGCGCAGGCATAGGTTCAGCCCAGCGTGCGCGTAGGTTGCCCGCGGCAAAGCCGCAAAGGGCAACACTCTGTCGAGTTCTCTACGCGGTCTCCCGATCCCCGGCCGAGCCATTCCGCCCGGCCTGTGCCCAGCCCCGGCGACTCCTGGCTACGCACTAGGAGCGAAGCGGAACCAGAATCTACGCAAGGCGATCCGAGGTCTCAGGGCTTGTTGAGCCGCCGGCTGCCGAAGCCGTCTTTGTGCTGGGGGCAATCGCCTGGGATCTCGTCCCAGGGTGCCTTCGAGCCGACGTAGACGTGGCCTGCAACATGAACGCCTGGATCGGTCGCCAGCAGCCCGACCGGGACCCAATAGGCGCCTCCGTCCGGATGCAGCATGGGCACGGGTGAGCCGCAGGTTTCACATCGCCAGACGCCCCAGCCCGAAGCGAGCTTGAATTTCGTGATCCTATCTTCGCCGGAGATCCAGACCAGGCCGTCCCGTCCGGTCATCAGGTTTGCATTCGAGGCGACACCGGAGACCCGTCGGCACTTCGAGCAATGACACATGCCGATCTCGGTCGTCTTCCCGGTGATTGCGAATCGGATTTCGCCGCACAAGCAGCGCCCATGGATCTGCTGCATGTCAAGATCCTCCGTTCACGAGAGACTACGGAATCTCGCCGGTGAAACACCAAGGGCGAGTTCTCGCCCTCTCTTCATCCAGAAGGTGCTTCGACGGTGGGGTCAGCGTTCGCCTGTTTCGGAGCCGGTGACTGGCTCGCTCGCCGGCAGTGAGAGTCCCTTGCGGATTCCGCCGACCAGGGCGTGGTGGATGAGAAGGCGATAGGCGCCGCGGAGGAGTTCGTTCGCACCCCGCACACCAAATGCAGCCGGCGCCGACTTCTCGGCGTCGATCGCGCTCTCGAGATCTGTCACGATTCGTTCGGCAGCATCGATTCCTGGAAGGAAGACCTGCTCGCAGGCCTCCGCGTCGCGGATGCCCAGGGCTCCCGCGAGTTCTTCGTCTTGGGGATGGAGCTGGTGGAAGAGTACGGCGTACTCGCCGTACTCCGGACATCGCGTGCGGAAAGACTCGAAGGTGATGGGATGGTCGTGCCACGCGAGGGCTTCTGGGCGGTAGGAGATGCTGTGCCCGGCCTGCTCCAGCCTCCAGCCAAGCTCCATGTCTTCATAGCGGGCTGCCGGGAAGCGCTCTTCGAAGGGATGCTCGAGCAGCAGGTGCTTCGGGGTCGAGATGTTGGTCGTGTAGTAGAACCGCCAGCTCGCATCGTCCCGGTCGGCGATGCGTCCGTAGGCGAACTGGCTGCCGCCATTTTCCTGGTAGTGCATGAACGGGCTGACGGCGAGGGACGGCAACCAGGTGGTGTGCCCCAGCACGGAGCGACCCGGGTTGGCCGCATGTTCGAGGAGATGAGCTTTTGCCCAGCCTGGGGCAAGCACGCAATCGTCACCCGTGAAGGCAACGCATTCGTTCGCCGCGGCGCGCACGCCCGCGTTTCGAGCTGCAGCAGGGCCCCGGTGACGAAGCCGTACGATGCGAAGTTCGAAGGGCCAGTCGCAGCGGGAGGCGGCCTCCAGCCAGGCAATCGTGTCATCCTGCGATCCGTCGTCGGCAATCACCACATCGCCTATCGCCGCGGCATCCTCCTGGGAGGCAAGGCTCACAATGCAGGCCTCGAGCTTCTCATGGCGTTCGAAGGTCGGGACGACCACCGAGAGTTTCACGGCTTCGGTGTCTGCGAAACCGGTTCTCGAGGGCCGGGCTCGCTCTTCTCCCGCGGTTCCGGCCAATCCCGTCGCTGCAGGAGTTCGAAGGGGCGCGGGTTTGCCGTCCGGAAGTGGGTCAGATCCTCGATCGTCTCGCCGGGGTACGCGGAGAACTCGCCCCAACCATGCCGAGCGATGTAGTCGCGGTCGACTCCGTCGCAGATCCGATGCAACGCGCAGCTTTCACAGGGTGGCCCCTGCTGCATGTTGTATTCGGGATGAGTTGCCACCTGCTCGGGATGCTGCGCCAGGTATTCATCGAGTCGTTCGTAGAAGAGGAAGGGCTTGGCACCGTAGGGCGTGCCTTCGATCTTTCCGCCGCGGGTTCCGTTGCGCCACTCGTAGGGGTCGAGCTGGACCTGCTTGTAGCCGACGATGTTCTTCTCCAGCCCCGGCAGGGAACAATACGGCGCGTACCGGATGTTCACGGCCTTGCCGGCGTCTTCGAGGATGTGCACGGCGTCGCGCAGGAAGGGCGCGATCTCGTCGTACCGCGCCTTGTGATCCACGCCGTGGTCGGGCCCGTTGCGCCAGCCCCACTCGAGCTTCATCACGATGAAATTGTGGAAGCGAATATTGCGCTGGGCCAGGTAGCGCGCGATTTCCGGAAGCTCGCTGGCGTTGTATTGCTGCACCACCGTGTTGGAGGTGTAGGAGAAATCGCAAGCGTCGAGGTATTCCATAGTCGCTTTCACCTGGGCCAGGGAAGCCTTGGTGAGCTGCTTGAAGCGCGCCTCACTCGCGGCATGGAACGAGAAAAGGAAATCCGTCAGGCCGGCGTCGAGCAGGGCATCAACGAGCCGCTCTCGGCCGCTCGGTTTGTGCGGACGCATCGTGAACTGTCCGAGCGTGATCATGCGGGCCCGCACGTCTGCGACGTGCTCGATGTGATGGATCAGTTCCAGGA
Source organism: Deltaproteobacteria bacterium (assembly GCA_019312665.1). GTDB lineage: Bacteria > Myxococcota_A > UBA9160 > UBA9160 > UBA6930. The sequence goes on from JAFDCZ010000290.1 coordinate 3,478, forward strand.
TCTGTGGATGCAGGGAAGGCTCACCCCCCGTGACATCGCAATGGGTGAGGCCCCAGCGCTGGAAGTCATCGGCCAGGTCGGTGCACTCGCGTAGAGGCCGGAAGGGCAGCGTGCGGAGCGCGTGGAAGGGATCCTCGTGTCCGTCGAAGTGGCTGTAGTAGCAGAACACGCACGAGTGAGGGCAGCGCAGGCCGACATCGAGCACGCCGGTTGGAGACAGCGTCCCCACCGGATGCTGTAGACGATTCTCCTGATGCCTGTGCATCGTTCCCCCCGAGCCTCGTATCGGCGGGGTTCCACGATTCCTTGAATCCTC
>JAFDCZ010000034.1 GCA_019312665.1 Deltaproteobacteria bacterium
CTCGATCTCTCCCGCGAGGCCTTGGTTCGTCACGTCGCCGGTGACCAGGACCCGATCCGGGGCAGTCGTCTCGAGATCTCGCAGCAGCGCCTCCAACACCTCGGGCCTGTGTTCATGGCGCCGCCGAACACCCCAGGAAAGAGCGCCCAGCACCCGCTTGGGGCTGACCTCGCCCACACTGCGCCATCGAGGCGAAGTGATATGCAGATCCGAGAGGTGGGCGAGGAGCGGCACGGCGGAGGATCAGGATCGGTCGACCGGGCGCCGGCCGCCAGGGCGCAAGCGGGATCCGCCGACCCGCCTTCATCCGGCCGCGAAGGCCTTATGGTACTGTCCGCCGCTGGTTCTGGAGGAGGGGGCGCGTGCCCGGAGCCCAAGATGGGGGATCCCAGCCCCGCCGGGGTAGTACAACTGGCGTTTGGGTCACACCGCCTGCGGTGAAAACCCAACTGTTCGGTATCTGTCCTACCGAGCGGCTGCGCCGTTCCTTCTCCAGGGACGCTGTCTTCTGGACGGGCAAACAGCCTCCGCCGGCCGAGCTCGCCCGCCGCTGGCTGGTGCTCCGGGGAGACTTCGTCTTCGACGCCCGCCTCCTCGAAGCGTTGCAGACCACCCGTGATGTGGTGCTGCTCTCTCGCCCGGGCGATGGCGCCCTTCCGGTGGCCGCTCACATCCGCTCGGACCAGCTCGCTTCGGCCGCCGGCTGGATCCGCGATGGCAAGCCTGCGCTGGCGGATGGCATCGCCCTGGCCAGACCGGACGACCTGGTCCACCCGTACGACACCAGGCTTCGCAAACGGCAGCCAGCACTCCTCGCTCGGGTCACGAACGAAGGCGCCGCCGCAATGGAGCAAAGGCTCTTCGACGCATCCTACAAGGGCGTGACCGACTGGGTCACGCGCTCGGTCTGGCCTCGGCCCGCCCTCGCAGCGACCCGCGTTCTCGCTCGCCATGGGGTGAAGCCGAATACGGTCACCCTGGCAAGCTGGCTGCTCGTCATTGGCGCCACAGGAGCGTTTCTTTCCAGCGCCTTCGGCATCGGGCTCGTGATGGCCTGGGCGATGACGTTTCTGGACACGGTGGATGGCAAGCTCGCCCGGGTCACGCTTCGCACGAGCTCCTTCGGCAGCGTGTTCGATCACGGTCTCGATCTCATCCACCCCCCCTTCTGGTGGTGGGCCTTCGGCACGGCGGCCGCTGCCCTGCCGGCAGCATTCGCCGGAGAGTGGATCCCCCTGGCCACCTGGACCTGTGTGGGGGGCTACATCGCGGGGCGCGGGCTCGAAGGAATCTTCCTCGTCGGCTTCGGCTTCGAGATCCACAGCTACCGACCCATCGACTCCTGGTTCCGCCGTATCACCGCACGGCGGAATCCAAACCTGGTGCTCCTCAGCGCTGCGACACTTGCTGGCCTGCCCGGCCTTGGGATGCTGGCCGTGGCGAGCTGGACCCTGGCCTCGATCGGATTTCACCTCGTACGCCTGGCGAGCGCATGCGTGCAGGCCCTGCGCGGACATGGCGTGGTGCCGTGGGAAGAAGAGGTGTGGACGTCATGAGATCGGACCTCGGAACAGCCGCCGCCTTCGCGTTGCTGCTTCTCCTTCCTGCGACACCCGTGTCGGCCGCATCCGGAGACCTTGCGGCGGCTCGCATGCCCCATGCGGAGCTGGGCTCCGAGTTCTGGAACCTGACGGCCCGATTCGACACCGGCGAGTATCTGATGATCGAGCTGTGCATCACGAACATCGGGTTGGGTGACGCCAACGCCGCGGTGATCGGCCATCTGATCGAAGCCGATGGCACGGTGCATTCCTTCGACGGCGCCAAATCCCGGGGCGAGTGGACGCTCTCCGACGATCGGCTGCACATGGTCATCGGCAAGCTCGAACTCGACCAACGCGGACCCGTTCATCGTCTTCATATCTGGAAGGAGCGCGTCCGCGTCGATCTCGCCTTCGAGGCAGCCGGCGAAGACACGCGCCTATCGGCACCTGAAAGCCGCGATCGGGGATTTGATCTGCTCGGGACGGAGACTGCGATCACGGGCCAACTCTGGACCCAGGGCAGTGAGGAACGCACGGTTCAGGGTCGCCTCGTTCGGACCCATCGCTGGACTGAGAAGATCGAGTCTTCCTTCGTACTGAGACGCATCGAGCTCTTCACCCTCGACGGGGACACCAGCGTCTACCTGGTCGACACGACCGATCCTTCGGGTGGCGCCGAGAGCTGGCTGCGTGTCCAGCGGGACGAACGCGTGCTGGTCGCGGAGCGCGTTTCGACGCGTCTGGTCTGGACGAAGGAACCGGCGCCCGAGGGCTTCCCGCTTCCGGAATCCATCGAAATCGAAGGCAATGGCGTTCGCGGACGTTTCGAGCTGGGACTCGACCTGGTGCGCTACGACCCCCTCCGTGAGCTGCCCGCGGCGGTCCGTTGGGTTTTGGCGCCCTTCATCCGTTGGCGAACGGCGTGGAGTGCGGCACCGTTTGAGCTCGAGATCGCGACGGCAGCCGACGGCCCTTTGAAGCTCCGGGGGCGTGGCGTTTCCAACGTGACCTATTTCAATGAGGTGTCCCCCACGATGAACGTCGCCACACCTCCCGCCGAGGTGTCATGCGGATCAGATTGCTGATGGACTCGATGAACCGAACGCCATGCCGATGAATGTTGCCGGAACCCCGACGAGCAAGATCGGTGTGCTGACGAATCTGAAGGCCGGAGGCCGTAGCCGGAAAACCGATGCAGTTCTCGCCGAAGCGGGTCGGCATGCGGGGCTCGTCCATCGTGTGACGCCGAGCTCGGTGGAAGTTCCGGCAGCGGTCGCGGAGTTTGCCGATCGCGGCATCGAGCTTCTGGTCGTGAACGGCGGCGATGGCACCCTTCAGCGCGTGCTGACCGAGATCCTCGGACACACGCCGGGTTGGCGACCGCGAATCGCGCCCCTGCGCAGCGGGCGCACCAACATGGCCGCCCTCGATTTCGGAGCGAGCCGATCTCCTGTTCTGGGTCTGCGCAACCTCGTCGAGGACGCTCGCCGGGGGAGCCTCGCGCCGCGGGTCTGCTCGCGGCCCGTGCTGCGAATGGAGCTGACCGGAGAGGGTACGCCCCACTTCGGAATGTTCTTCGGCGCGGGCGCCGTCTACCGCGCGATCCAGCTCACGCATCGGAGCTTTCCGAAGGGCAAGGCCCAGGGCGTGCTGGGCGGCGCGGTCATGATCGCCACCTTCCTTCCACAGCTGCTCTCGGGGCGCCGAGCAGGCGTGCTGGCCCCCGACAAAGTGCAGCTCACCCTCGACGAGCAGCTCGCCGGCACGGATACCTACCTCGTGGTCGCTGCCTCGACCCTGGACAGGTTGTTCCTGCGCATGCGCCCCTTCTGGGGCGAAGGCCCCGGCCCCGTACGCCTGACGACCATGACGAGCGGAGCCCGCGGCATCGGACGGGCACTTCCCCAGATCCTCCGCGGCCTCCCGCCGACCCGGGTCACTGACGGCTTCGAGAGCTGCAACGCCCACGAGGGTCGCTTCCGCCTGGATTGCGGCGTCACCCTCGATGGTGAGCTCTTCGCCCCCAAGAGCGAGCGCGTGGTACGGCTCACGGCCCCCGAGCGGGTCGACTTCCTGCGGGCCTGAAGAAGGCGTGGCAACGACCGAACTGGCGGAACGGATCGCCAGCGAGCTGGCGGAGCCTGCTCCGCCGGAAGCCTTCGCCCTTGCCGACGTGCTGGTCAGACGCTTCGGCAACGCCACCGCTGGGGTTCTCTTCTACGGCTCATGCCTTCGGCGTCAGGATGCGGACGGCGTCCTCGACTTCTATGTCCTGGTGGACGACTACCGGCAGATCTACCCGGGGCGTTGGCTGGCGTTCCTGAACGCGATCCTGCCGCCGAATGTCTTCTATCTCGAGCATTCGGCTGGCGGCAAGCTCCTGCGGGCCAAGGTCGCGGTGCTCTCCCTCGACCACTTCTCGCACGCGGTCGCGCCCCGTTGGGCGGAGGCCCGCGTTTGGGCCCGCTTCGCCCAACCCGCCCGGCTGCTCTACCACCGCAGTGAGGAGATCCGAGACGGCGTCGTACGGGATGTCGCAACCGCGCTCCAGACATTCGTCGGCCATCTACCCGCCTGGCTTCCCGACGCTCGAGACGAGCCCGTCACGGCAGAGCGCTTCTGGCCCGCAGCCTTTCGCGAGACCTATCGGGCCGAGCTTCGCGGCGAGTCGATGGAGACCATCCAAGCCCTCTATGACGCAGCGCCAGTACGCTATGCGGAACTCCTCGACCTCGCTCTCGTCGAACTCGGAACCCAGGGAGATGTATCCATTGCTGGAAGCCCGGGCCTGCGGCGGCTCGTCGCTTCCGACGCCGAGATCGAACGGGCGCGCCGGCGTTGGCGACGCCGGCGGCGGCTCGGCAAGGCGTGGTCCACACTCGGCCTCGCGAAATGCATCTTCACGTTCGATGACTGGGCCAGCTACGGCCTATGGAAGGTCGAGCGCCATGGCGGAGAAAAAATCCAGCTCAGCGAAAGGCAACGCCGCTACCCGTTGATCTTTGGCTGGCCGGTCGTGTGGCGCCTTCTCCGCCAACGAACGCTGCGGTAGCCATCGGGCTGTCAGCGAATCATTTCGGAAGCTCACCTTCCATCACGTCCTTGCCGAGGCTGGGCTCGAGGAACGGACCGAAATCCGGTCCCCCACGAAGGGCGTGCCCTCCGTCCACGTTGATGCACGTACCGGTGATCCAACGTGATTCGTTGCCGATCAAGAAGCGGGCCAATTGCGCCACGTCCTCGGGTTGGCCCACATCGTTCAGGGGAGTGTTCGCGAGGTAGGACGCATAGGTCGCGCCATCCCGCGGAATTCCTTGCATGAGTTCGGTGGCGATGAAGCCGGGACGGATCGCGTTGAAGCGAACCTTCCTCGCGCCGAATTCGTTCGCAGCGTTCCGCATCATCTCCTCGATGCCCGCCTTGGCGACACAGTAGGCACCGAAAAAGAGATGCGGAACGTGGCCAGCGATGGATGACATTCCGACGAAGGATCCACCGCCCGCCGCCACCATCGGAGGGACGGCATGCTTCACGCACAACAGGGTGCCCAGCACGTTCAGGTGAAGGACGCGCACGAACTCGTCCTTGTCCTGAACCTGGTACGGCCCCATCCCCCCGGCGCCACCCGCGTTGGCCAAACAGCCGTTCAGCTGGCCCGTCGGCTCCAGGGCCTTGGCGATCAGCCGTTTGACGTCTTCCTCATCCGTCACGTCGGCCGTAGCGAACTGCACACTGCCCCCGTGGCCGGCGCCCTTCTCGATCTGGTGGGCGGCCTCTTCGAGCTTCGATGCGGTGCGTCCACAGATCGTGACGGCCGCGCCATCGGCGGCCAGCCGAGCTGCGCAGGCCTTTCCAATTCCGCTGCCTCCACCGGTTACGAGCACCGCGAAGCCTTCGAGGCCTCCGGAAGGTGTTGTCGGATCGGGCATGCGTGAGTCTCCATCATGTCTTGGTAGGGCGGAAGTGCCGGAACCCGGTTCTACCGTGTCACCCGGGAGGACCGCAAGGCGGTGATTGATTCCCCATCCATGACGATCAGGCGCGAAGCGTATCGCGCATCCGCACCGGAACGTTGCGATACCCTTCCGGGATGATCGACTTCTACTACTGGCCCACACCGAACGGTTGGAAGATTTCCATCGCCCTGGAGGAAATGGAGCTCCCCTACGAAACCCATTGGGTCAACATCGGTCGGGGCGCGCAGTTCGGAACCGAGTTCCTGGCCATCAGTCCGAATGGCCGCATGCCCGCAATCGTCGATCGGGAGCCGACGGGGGGCGGGGAGCCGCTCTCGATCTTCGAGTCAGGCGCGATCCTGATCTACCTGGCAGAGAAGTGTGGCCAGTTCCTTCCGGACGACCCCGGTGGCCGTTTCGATGTTCTGCAGTGGCTCTTCTGGCAGGTCGGTGGCGTCGGCCCGATGTTTGGACAATTCGGTCACTTCAACCTGTACGCTGACCAGAAGGTGCCCTACGCCCTCGACCGCTACGGCCGCGAAGCGCGACGGCTGTACGGCGTGATGGACACGCAACTCGCGAAGCACGAGCACCTGGCAGGCAATTACTCCATCGCCGACATGGCGACCTGGCCCTGGGTCGTCACGTACAAGCGCAACGGCATCGATCTGGCCGGTGATTTTCCGAACGTGCGCCGTTGGTACGACGCCTTGAAAGAGCGCCCCGGCCTGCGACGCGGCTACGACCTCGGCAAGGAGGGACGCAAAGCGCTCACGACCGGCCCTGACGAAGAAGGACGCAAGAATCTATTCGGTCGTTCGTGAAGCCTGCCAACAGGTCGATCAAAGCGAATCGGTAGCGTCGTCCCCGGGTTCGCCCCAGGAATCGAGATCGCCCAACGATTCCCCATCGGCAGCGAACACCTCCTGGCATACATCGTCGTTTCCGGCGCTCGCCACCTGTGCAACGAATGGCTCGGTTGGATTGGCCGCCTCCCGGTAGATACGGCTCACCTCGTCACAGTCGAGCCCCGGTGAGACGTTGAAGCTGCAAACGACGAATACCGAGGGAATCCCTTCCAACCCTGCGCGGTCCTCATCCTCGATGAGCTTCTCACCGAACATCTCCGCGAACCGTTCGGCCATGTCGAGGAAGACCGCGGACTCCATGATCATCGCTTCATCGCAGCCGGCGCTGCGCAGCTCTTCGGCGCCCGGTGCATCCCGGGCAGCCACGAGGGCGTCGAAACCTGCCCGGACGGATTCATTCTGCGACAACCAATAGGCACCTCCGGCGCAGACCAGCACGACAGCTCCGCCGAGTGCGACGAGGACGATTCCAACCGCGCGCAGAGCCCCGCTCCCACCCGGTCGATCGATCGGCCCCGGGCCCGTTTCGTAATCCTGCGGCGGCATCAGATCAACCTCCCACCGTCGAGCACCAACGTCTGGCCCGTAACGAATGACGCGGCCGGGCTCGCCAGATACACGACGGCACCGGCCATCTCGTCCGGCTGCCCAATGCGTCGCAGGGCCGCTTCTACTTCCGCGCGACCCCGAGTGGAGTCGTCTTCCCACAAGGTTCTGGCGAAATCGGTCTGGATCAGCCCGGGGGCGATCGCGTTCACGCGGATCCCATCCTGGCCCCAGGTCTTCGCTTGAACCTGGGTCAGCATGATCAACGCCGCCTTCGAAACCGAATAGCCACCGATCACATCCGAGGCCCGCAAGCCTCCGACCGAGCTCACATTGATGATCGATCCCCCTTCACCGTGCTCGAGCATGGCTTCCCTGACGGCATTCGAAAGCAGGTGGGCCGCCTTCACGTTCGTGTTCATGATGACGTCCCAGGCGCGCTCTTCGAGATCCTGGATCGGCCCGAAGACAGGCGTGGTCCCGACGTTGTTGACCAGCACGTCCACGCGTCCGAGCCGGGTCTGGGTCTCGCTGACCAGGTCGCGAAGATCCTCGTTCACGCGAACATTGGTGGGCACCTCGATCGCACGGCGACCTGTGGCTTCGACCGCGAGGCGCGCCTCGGTCAGGGCTTCGGGCTTGCGCGCCGCAATGGCGACATCCGCACCGGCTTGGGCCAGGGCGATCGAGATCGAGCGACCGATTCCCCGGCTTCCACCGGTGACGATCGCCACCTTGCCTTCCAGGGAAAAGTCAGCGATCGGCGGATTCATTTCATCTCCTTTGCAAAGGTCTCGAGCGCATCGATGTGTTGTCGGGGCGAGGTGAACCCCGGATCCGGCTCGCCCATCATCTGCACGCCGGTACTCATCGCGCGCATCGATAAATGGGTGAGGCCAACCTCCTGCCAGGCGCCATGCGCCTGATGCCACGCTTCCGGCCCCGACGCAAAGTTCACGATCGTTTCACAACCGAAGCTCGCATGCTGCCGGCCCGCCGCCTCCAGCTCCTCCCGCAGCAAGCGGGCCAGGCGAAGCATGAACGCGTTCGGCGCGCCGAATGTCAGGCCATCACCGATCCGAGCCGCTCGCTTCACTGCAGGCTTCGACATTCCGCCGAACCAGATCGGGATCGAGCGCTTGGGACGGGGAAGCAGACCCGCCCGGAGAACCGTGTGGAAGCGGCCCTCGAAGGAAACCACGGGCTCGGTCCAGAGCCGGCGAAGTAGCTCCACCTGCTCTTCCAGGCGGGCACCACGCTCTTCGTAGGGCACACCCAATGCCTCATATTCGACCCAGTTCCAGCCCGTGCCCACGCCCAGCCGGAATCGCCCACCGGAAAGCAGATCGATCTCGGCAGCCTGCTTGGCGACGAGTGCCGTCTGGCGCTGGGGAAGGATGATCACACCGGTCGCAAGCTCGATGCGCTCGGTAACGGCTGCCAGGTAGCCGTAGAGCACGAAAGGTTCGTGGAAAGGATCGTTCTCGGTATACGGACCTGCGAGCTTCGGATCCCGGTCGGCGTGCTCGGCACCCAGCACGTGGTCGTAGATCAAGAGATGGGCGTAGCCGAGTTCCTCGGCAGCCTGCGCGAAATCGCGAATCGCCAACGGATCGTTCCCGATCTCACACGTCGGCAGCACCGCACCGAGCTTCATCCATGTCCCCTCTTCGGCCCGTGCTCTTCGGCCCATGCTCTTCGGCCCATGCTCTTCGGCCCATGGGATAGGATGTTCCTTCCCGGGTCGAGGCGCAAAGGGGCCTCGACGGCACGCCGTTCCTTCGGCGCGGCACGAGAGGATCCGGCCGGCACCACCCTGATTCAGTAAGTCGGCTGGCCGACCCTAACGAATGGGCCGACGCCTCAGCACGCGCAGCGAGATCAGCGTGCCGAGGCCGAAGACGAGTGCGGCACCGGGCTCCGGTACTGCGGGCCCGGGTCCGGGCACAGGCGCGGGCTGCTCGATCATCATTTCTTCTGAGACCAGCACGGCTTGCGTCGTCGCGAACGTACTTCTGGAGCGACGCCCGGTGTCGGAGCTGGAATCGCAATCCGCAGCACCCAGAATCAGGGTCAGCAGGAACAATGCGGCAAGACGAGTGCGCGGCCGCTCCGCGCTTTGGGAATCGGACATCATTCTCTCCGGCGAGCCCTTCTTGCCTGAAACATGCAGGCCGTATGCCAAGGGGGCTCGCACGCCGGTTCCCGGAGCAAGGCGCGGGGCTTCGCTGCAGAGCTGCGCAGGGGTTGCCGGCCCCCGAGAGCCCGAAAGAAGAAGCCGCCTTCCCAGTTTCGGTAGCCTTTCCGCCATGCAAATTCGTGCAGTCCTCTTCGATTTCGGTGGCGTCTTCACCCCCTCCCCCTTCGGCGCCCTCGATACGCTGGCAGAAGAACTCGGCGCCGATCCCGAGTTGATGATGGAAGTCATCTTTGGGCCCTACGGCGCGGACACGGATCATCCCTGGCATCGCCTGGAGCGCGGCGAACTCAGCTTCTTCGAGGCACGCGACGAGATCCTCGCCTTGGGAAAGGAGCGCGGCGTCGAAGCAGACCCCATCCAGCTCTTCACTTCGATGGACCACGGCAGCGCACGGCCGGAGCTGGTAGATCGCGTCCGCAGCTTGCGCGACAACGATCTCCGCACGGCCCTCGTGACGAACAACGTGAAGGAGTTCAGCCCGGTGTGGCGAAAGCTGCTGCCGGTCGACGAGCTCTTCGATGTCGTGATCGATTCCAGCGAGGTTGGAATTCGCAAGCCCGACCCGCGGATCTTTCACCTCGCACTCGAGCGCCTCGGCATTGAGCCCCATGAAGCCCTCTTCCTCGACGACTACGCAGACAACATCCGTGCGGCCGAAGCGCTGGGCATTCGCGGCGTGCTCGTAGAGGACGATCCGAGTTCCGCCCTCGCAGTAGTGGACACCCTGCTCTGAAGCCACGCGGCCGCGGCCGACGGCGGATCCCGGCGTCACGCCATGCATGACGATCGCCTCCCAAAGAGCGGGTGCCTTGGAGGGAACGTCCCGGGCTGAAGGCACCGGGATGCCCAGATGGAACCTCTCGGGGGCTGGTCCGCTTTCTGCTCAACTCCCATCGGGCAATTCCCGATGAGGGGCTGGGGTGTTGAATCCATGATCTTCCTGGGGCCGTGCCTCGTCTTCCTCCTGTTCATCGCACCGGGCATCCGGCTGTTGACGCTCGCCTTCCGGACACGCCAGTCGCCCGAGTTCTGGGGCGGCCTCTACTTCCTGGGCGCCGCCGTCGGCCTCTCGGGGCGGGTGCTCGGAAGCTCCCTGCTGGCGACGGAACCTGCGCTCGCCAACTCGATCAACGTGATCGGTCACCTTGCTTTTGCCTCGGGCACGATCGCCATGACGATCTTCACCGTGCGGGTTTTCCATCCCTCGCAGAAGGGTGCGCGGATTCTCGCCTGGACCGCCGTTGCCGCGATTCTCGCAACGAGCGCCCACACGTTGATCGGCGGTTACGCGAGCATCGAGAACTCGTATTCGATGGTGGCGACGAACCTCGCTCGTCTCTTTCCCACCTCCTGGGCGTTCTACGAATCCCTGCGCTACTGGCGGGCCATGCGCAGGCGCGACAGCCTGGGGCTGGCCGATCCGATCGTCACGAATCGTTTCTTGCTCTGGTCGATCTGGACGGGAGCCGTCTCTGCGCTGCCGTTGATCGCGCTCGCCCTTCGATTGGTCGCCATTCTCGCGCTGGGAAGCGAACCCGACGATCGGCTGCTCGGAACCGAGCTTGCGATGGCGATGCTCAAGTTCGTCGCAATCTTCTTCGTGGCCGTCGCGCCCCTCGCCGCGACGGCCCTCACCTTGAGCTTCTTTCCGCCTGCCACCTACCTGGAGCGGGTGCGTCGCAGGGCCAGGTCGGCGCGCGAAGCGGGCGGCAGCTAGGGAGCCTGGCTCCCCCACTCCCGCTTCATCGGCGAGGCCTCCAGCTCTTCTGGCACCCGACGGTGCGAGAGAAGTGTGCGCACTTCGGTCAGCACCTCGAAAAGCTCCCGGCCCGACGGCGACGCGAACGACTCCGGTGTCTCCAGTCGCATGGCGGCCCGCTCGAGCCGCCAGAAACTCTCGGCCCAGGGCGAGGGGGCCTCGTCGGTGGACCTCTCGCCCGCGCGCAAGCGGTCCGCAAGCGCCGAAAGCTGACGCCGCGCATTCGCCCGATCGAGCACGACCGTATCGAACACGCCTTCTTCACTGTCGTACGGTCGTTTCAGGAACGACTCGTGGAACCGGTAGCGCCAGCGGCCGATCTCATCCGGCGTGAAAGCGATCTGCCACATGTAGTCACCACGGTATTCGGCGAGCACTTCGAATTTCTCACCACGAGGCGCCTCGAACTCGAACACGACCTGCTGCTCCGTAGGTGCTGCCGTGCGCACCCAGGTATCGTGAAGGCTCGTTTCGAAAGCGCTGCCCAGCTCGATCGGATCGCGGACTGCGAGAACACGGAGTTCCGCCCAATCCCAACCCTTCCCTAGCAAGTCGACGGGATGCTCGACGGAGATCCACTGCGAGATCGTATCCCCTCGCCCACCACGAACCTGCAACGTCGGGCGGCCAGAAGCCCCGGTCGCCTCGAAGCTCGCCGCCAGCGTCGCCTCACCAGCCAACTCGATGCGTGGAAACGTCACCACACGGCCAGCTTCCAGGTGCACCCGATGCTCTTGGCGAACCCGCGCGGATGGCGCCGCCCAGGCGAGCGAAAGAATGGGCCGACGGGATGAATTTCTCAGATCTCCATGATCGGCGGTGTACAGATAGAGCAGTGATCCCGCGTCGTCTTCCAACGCATCCGAAAGCTTCACCAGGAACCGGAGCGACTCGCCACGGCGAGTGCGTTCATGGGCGTACGCGCGCAAGGCGTCACTCTCGAAGCGAAGATGCTTCTGTTCGGGTTCCCATCGGGCTTCTGCCAACGCCATCACCGGCGTATCCGCCAGGGCGTGCTCGTCGGAAGCGAATCCGACGCCCGGCAAGCCCCACGCAAGCTCATCGTGCGCGATTTCGTTCCACCACACCTCGCCGGTCCGCGGCGGAGAGGTATTGTCGCGCTGCGTACCGCCCTGCCCAGGATTCCAATCCGGCTTCACGGAGTAGAGGAGCACGTCCAGGGGCCTGTCGGGGCCATCCTCGACCTCTATCACCAGGCTGGCTTCCAGAACGCGAGCCAGCGCCGGAAGCGTGACCGCATCCCAACGCTGAAGCGTGCGAAAAAGCTCCGTCTCGCCGAAACGAGGCTTGGTAGGTCGCCGTCCGACCCGCGAGTGGATCTGCCCGGGTTGGTTCCATCCGTAGACGAAACGGCCATCCAGAAAACCTCGCAGATCGTTGTCTTCGACCCCTTGGTAGGCCTCCCCGCGCACCCATCGCTGGTGGTGGACCCAATCGGAGGCACCGCCTTCCCGTACCTCGGGCCCGTAGCTGGCGATACGGAGCACGCCGCGTATGGAAGGCAGCCCTTCAGACGGCACGGCCGTGGCCTTCGGTTCCGGCCGCTCGCAGCCTGCCAGGAATGCCGCGAAAACGACGAGAAGGAGTACCCGCACGGCATTGAGGTACCGAAGTTGGCGGCTCATGACCATGCCGTTGCCCGCGGGTTTTCCGAGCAGGCCGGTGGGGCAATTCAACACCTCAGTAGCCCGGGATGCCCTTGATCTTCTTGCCAGCCGTGTTCCCGCTGTCCACGCGAAAATCCGCCCCGGTGCAGGAGAGGCTCTCGTCCGAAGCCAGGAACAGGATCATGTAGGCGATGTCACGGATCCGGTCTTCCACACTTCGCTCGCGCTGATACGAGAGGAAGGGGTGGGTGAAGGATTGAGCCAACGCGGGATCGACACCCTCGAAGACATAGGGCGCCATCATCTCGGTGCTGCCCTGCTCGGGGCAGACGGCATTCACGCGGATCCCCCATTTGCCGAGCTCCAGCGCCGCAACCCGGGTGAGCCCTCGCACGGCCCATTTGCTGGACGCGTAGGCAATCTCGCCGTTCTTGGCCGAAACCCCATCCACCGAGCAGACGTTCACGATCGATCCGCCCCCCGCCGCGCGCAGTGCCGGTGTCGCGGCGCGCAGGCCGAGGAAGGTTCCGATCTGGTTCACGCGAATCACCCGCTCGTAGTCGGCGAGGCTCGTGTCCTCCAGAGCCGCCATGTGCAGGATCCCGGCGTTGTTCACGAGGACATGAAGCCCGCCAAATTGTTCCTCGGCGGCACGGACCGCCTGAGTCCAATCGTCCTCGGAGGACACATCGAGGCGTTGGAACGCCGCCGCTTCGCCGAATGCCTTGGCCGTTTCGCGGCCTTGCTCCTCGTTGACATCCGCCAGGAGCACACGCGCACCTTCTTCGACGAACAGCCGGGCAACCATCGCACCGGTTCCCCGGGCGGCTCCTGTGACGATCGCGGTCTTTCCGTCGAGACGGGCCATCCGGATCAGAAGATCATCGCGTCGAGAGAAATGGCGCCGGGCCCCGTCAGGAACAGGACGAAACAAAGCGCCGCGAGATTGATCGTGTACCCGGCACCGGGCGGATCGTTCGTGATCAGGTAGCCCGAGCCCTTGTGCCCGATCACACCGGCCACGGCCATCGTGAAGATCAACAGCACGCAGGCGGGCCGCATCATGAAGCCCGCTGTCAGGGCCACCCCGCCGACGATCTCCGAGACCATCGCCATCCGCGCCTGCAGGGCCGGCGCCGGCATGCCCAGGCTCTTCAGCCAATCGGCGAAGCCGTCGAGATTCCCATCCCCCACGATGCCTAGCTTGCCGAGGCCATGAACCACGAAACACACGCCGATGAAGGCTCGGGCAAACATGAGCCCCAGATCGATCAACCCAGGGGTCGTGTTGGTGAGCAGCGCACCGGCAGTCATCAGGATCCTCCTTGCGGCCCCATGTTCTACCACAAGGATCGAATGCCCGGAGCGGCCCTTGGCAAGTGGCCCTACTCGGCGGGTGCCGTCGGGTTCCGCTGGCAGCGAATCAGCAGGGAATCCCGCAGCGCCTCCTCGCGGAGATGAGCGATCTTCTGGTAGCCCGGGCTTTGGGGAAGTTTCGTGAAAGCCTCCCAATCGGGCCATTCCACGATGAAGAAGAGATCTGCGTCCCACTCTCCGATCAGGGCCAGGTCAGGCGGTAGCTATCCACGAGCACGCCACCGAGTTCCTGGACGAACGGTGCGGCCGCTGCAGCGTACTCCGCGTACTTTTCGGCTCCGCCATCCGGGGCGAACCACAGAACATTCAGCATGTAGACCTTTTCGCTCATCGCACGGCTCCTTTCAGCGTGGCAGGGGTGAGAGGCGGGCCAGCGCCGCCTCCTCCGGGTTCTCGGGCGGCTTGCCCGTGTAGTCGAGAAAGATCGGAGACGACCAGGCGCGAGGCTCGTGTTCAGCCAGGCAGTCATCACTGGCCGGTTGGGCGCTGCAGAGGTTCACGGAGATGCAGTTCCCGTCGTCATCGTAGGTGCAACGCACGCCTCCGGCGTTGATGGCCAGGGCGGGCGCCTCGTAGGCTCGGGCGTAGTAGACGCTTTCGCGGCCGGCACGTCCGAACGAATCATCTTCGAAGGTCACCGAACAACCCGCCCCATCGAGCTCACACTCGAAGGTTCGCCAGGGATCCTCGATCAGTTCCGATGGATCTTCTGCCGGATCCTGTTGCGGGCGAACCCGAACGATCTCGATGCGCGTAATCGGGCGCCGCACGTCTCCCGGGTGATAGCACTCGTTCTTGCAGAGACGCGCCAGGCGATCGGGCCCGAGCGCCCGAGCAGACGCCTCCGGGCAACCCTCCTGCTGTTCGAAGGACCCTACCGCCCGCACCTGGAAGATGGGGTTCGCCTGCATCGCGACTTCGCTCCCCATGGGCGCGGTTCTTCCCGCCGAGCCGGGCGGGTTGAGCAAATCGAACCAGAGCAGGATGCGCGGACCGCTCGTGCCGTACACCTCCTTGCGCTGGACGGCTTCCCAGATCGCAGCTCGATCACGCCCCTCTGCGTGAAGCGCCACCAATCCACCCGTCTGGAAGAAGGACATCAGGCGCTCCGTCTCGCTCCTCTGGAAGCTGGCGAGCTGGCTCGTCTCGACATCGAAAGGTCGAGACGCTGCGGCAGGCTCCTCGGGTGCAGGCCGAAGGAGCCGTGCCAGCGGCCCGAACGGAGGAGCCATCGAGTCGGTCATGCCCGGTCGCTCCACCTCCTTGTAGCCGCTGCCAGCGCGGCCGGTGTGGTTGTCGCTGGAACCGATGAAGCCGAAACGAAAGCGCCGCGGCTTGTCCTCGTCCTCGTCGAAATTCCCGAGAGAGAGCAGGTACTGCGCCGAACCGCCCGGGCGGTAGTTGAAGGCGGGCTGATCGCAATCCCGACACTGGCCTGAATCGAGCCAATCACTTCCAATCGCGCCCGGGACAACGAGGTGAGCGGAGCTACCCGCCTGGGCAGCGTGGATCCGAGCCGTTGCCGCACGTTCTTCGCACTCCGATGCAACCAGGCCCTCCGAGAGGCAGCGCTCGCGGATGATCTCCCCGGCCCTCCAACACGTCGGCAGGTACTCATCGCTCGGCGCGGGGCAGACCGCTTCCCCATTCTCGTCGAACTCGACCGCGCGAAATTTCCGATAGACATCGGAATCTCCGTGGCCGGAGTAGATCTCGAGCAGGCTCTGGCGCTCCGGATCGTGGGACGCTCCTTCGAGCTGTTTGTCCCAGGTCGTGCCCGGCGGTGTATAGATCCCCCAGGTCGTGCCATGGGGAATCACGATCGACGGCACGCCCCACTCATCCAGCTTCGCGAACAGGTCGGCGGGCGTGGGGGCCACCTCGGTACAATCCGCCGGCAACTCACGGGTGGCTACACCTTCTGCGCAAACCGGGATGGCGGCTCTCTCGGTAATATCGACGGCGAGATCATGAATCCGAGGGTGCCGGTAGCGGAGCGCCAACAGGCCTCGCGCCAGAAGCGGAGGCCCCTCGGGAGGCGGAGCGGACGCGATCGGACGCGCAGGGATCTCTTCGTCGGAAAGCCCCGCTAGCACCACGTTCTTGTGGCCATAGTGATTTTCGGGAGTTGTCCCCTGCTGCGTCCACTCCCAGCCCAGGAAGGGCACCAGATCCGGATTCGCCGGATCGCTGGCGACCGCAGCGCATTGACGGATCGAATCGACGGTCTCCTTCCAATGCAAGGGCGAAAGGCCTTCGGCGTGGTCATTGATCGAGAAGAAATCGAGGGCCGAGCAGTGGCGGGCAAAATCGCAGGCATCCGCCGGCGGATGGGCGCCCTCCCCGATCAATCCGGGAAGGCTGAACAGGAACGCGTCATAGGAGTAGGTGGTGTGGACGTGAAAATCACCGAACAGCACCTGCTTCGGTCGCGGCACACCCACATCGTCCGCAGCCGCGGCGACCCGTGCCGCAGCCGCCGCAACGGCCTCCGGCTCGCGATAGGTGCCAACGATCTCACCCGGGCCTTCGTGGCTGCCGAAGGCACCGTGGCCCGCGGCATAGACCAGCCCGAGAGCGATTCCGACGAGACCCAGAATCAACGCAAAGAAGCCCACCAACAACCGGGTACCCGACATATAGGTCTGCTCTCCTGCCCCTCGGCGATTCAGCTCTCCGCACTCTTGGCTGCCGAAGGCGGCGGAGCGGGGTCGACGAAAATAGGCGACGACCAGGCGCGTGGCTCATGGGGCGCCAGACAATCCGGGTCGGCATCGCCGGAGCTCGGACACAGGTGTGTCCGAAGGCAACGCCCGCCCTCATCGAATTCGCAGCGCACGTTGTCCGCGTTGATTCCGGGCGCCTCTTCCTCGTAGGCGCGCACGTAGTAGATCGTCTCGCGTCCAGCCGGGACGAACTCCGGGTCGCTGAAGGTCACCGAACAGCCGGCCGGATCGGGCTCGCAGGCGAAGGTCTTCCATGGATCGTCGATCAGCTGGGCGATCTCCTCCCCGGGCGAGGTTTGAGGCCGGATCCGCACGACTTCGATGCGGGTGATCAGCCGCCGCGTCTCGCTCGGGTTGTAGCACTCGCCCTTGCAGATGTTTTCCAGGCGCTCGGGCGTGAGAGAACTCGTCGCGTAGGTCGGACAGCCGGGCTTCTGCTCGAAGGATCCCACCGCACGGGCCTGGAAGATCGGGCTCTCGGCCATCTCCACCTGGCCACCCATCGCCACGCCACGCCCGCCCACGCCGGCTGCGTTCAGCATGTCGAACCAGAGCAGGATGCGCGGGCCACTGGTGCCATACACCTCCTTGCGCTGCATGGCGTCCCAGATGGCTGCACGGTCTCGCCCTTCGGCGTGTGCCGCGGTCAGGCCGCCCGTCAGCAGGAAGGATGTCTGGCGCTCGGTTTCGAACACATTGAAGCCAAGCCTCTCCAGCTCGAACGGCTGGGAGTGGGCGACCGGCTCCTGCTTGGGAGGCGCCAACATGGCGGCGAGGGGACCCAGTTCCTCGATCAATTGGGCCCGGTCTCCGGTTCCGATGCTCTCGGTCATGCCGCGTCGATGCACTTCCTTGTAGCCCGTACCCGGCCGGGCGAAATGATTGTCACTCGACGCCATGAAACCCATTCGGAAGCGCCGGGGATCCTGCGCGTCCTCATCGAAGTTGCCGAGTGCGAGGATGTATTGGGCGGACCCGCCGGGGCGGTAGTTGAACGAGGGCTGATCACAATCCAGACATTGGCCCGCGTTCAACCAATCCGAACCCGTTGAGCCCGGAATCGTTCGAAGGATTCCGATGCGCGCATCCACAGCGTGCTGGCGGGCGAGCACTGCGCGGGCTTCGCACTCTTCCGGCTCTGTGGCCTCTTCAAGGCAACGCTCGCGAATGATCTCGCCTGCATGCCAACACGAAGGCAGGTAGCCGGGGCTGGGCTCGGGGCAGGAGAGGCTGCCGTCCTCCGCGATCTCGACCGCGCGGAAATCGCGGTACACCTCCGAATCGCCGTGCCCCGAGTAGACCTCGATCAGGCTCTGGAGCTTCGGGTCGTGATAGTCCCCCTCAAGCTGCTTGTCCCAGGTCGTGCCCGGCGGTGTGTACATGCCCCAGGTCGTTCCATGGGGAATCACGAGAGCGTCACCGCCCCATTCGCCGAGCTTGCGGTAGAGGATGGCGGGCGTCGACGCGCCCTCGATGCAATCGACCGGTAGCTCGTTCGTATTCACATCATCGGCGCACCACTCCTGGCGCTCGGAATCCGCGAACATCCAAGCCAGGTCGTGCATCCGGTCGCCCAACGCGAGCGCTGCGAAGCCTCGGCCGAGCACCGGCGGAGTGGCGACCCCACGCAGAGCTGCGATCGGACGCGCAGGAATCTTTCCTTCCTCCGTGTGAGCGAGGATCACGTTCTTGTGGCCGTAGTGATTGTCCGGGGTCGTTCCCACCTGGGTCCACTCCCAGCCGAGGAACGCCACCGTATCCTTCTCGCCGCCGACCGCGTTGCATTGCCGGATGCTCTCGACGGTCTGCGCCCACTCGTCCGGTGTGATGCTGTTGGCGTGATCGTTGATCGACCAGAAGTCGAGGGCCGAGCAGTACCGTGCGAAGTCGCAAGCATCCGCCGGGGGATGCGCGCCCTCGCCCTGCATGATCGGCAGAGAGAAGGTGAAGGCATCGAACGAGTAGGTGGTATGGACGTGGAGGTCGCCGAACAGGATCTGCTTGGGCCGAAACACCCCGATCTCGGAAGCCGCGGATTCGACGGCGGCCTCGGCTTGGCGGACGACGGCTCTGGGCCGCGCCCGATCCGTCACTTCGCCGGGCTCTTCTGGGCCACCGAAGGTTCCCTGGCCGGCAAGCCAGACCAGGCCAACCGCCAGCCCCAGGATTCCCACCACTACGAGTGCGAGCTTCTTGATCATGTGTCCCTCCCTATGCCGAACCGTACCACGCCGGATTGTTCTACACTGCGCGGCCGCGCCCAAGGAGAACGCATGCTCACCCTCTACACAGCCGAGACCCCGAATGGCCGCAAAGCATCCATCGCGTTGGAGGAGCTCGGCCTCGACTACGAAGTCCGCCCGATCCAGCTGGCCGAGGAAGAGCAGAAGCTGGACTGGTTTCTCGCCAAGAATCCGAACCACAAGATTCCGGTGCTCGACGACGACGGCCAGGCAATCTGGGAGTCCGGCGCGATCCTCCTGCATCTCGCCGAGAAATACGACGGCGATGGACGCATCCTCTCCAAGGATTCCGCCCAGCGAATGGAAGCCATTCAATACGCCTTCTTCCAGACCGGCGGTGTCGGCCCGAACCTCGGCCGCCTGGGCGCCGCGTTGCGAAAAGAAGGCGAGAAGAACCAGGAAATGATCGACATCTTCGATGCCGAATTCAGACGCCTGGTCGGTGTCCTCGACAGCATCCTCTCGGATGGGCGCGAATACCTCACCCGCGACTACTCGATCGGCGACATCATGCACTACCCCTGGCTCGCCATCCCCTTCCAGATGAACATGCCTCACATCACCGACCACCCGAACGTCCTCGCCTGGCTGGAACGCATCGCCGCACGTCCCGCAGTCCAACGCGGAATGGCGGTGCCCAGCTAGCGACCATTGCTGCGGTCGAGTCTTCGAACAGATTCAGATCCGGCATGGCGGTTCCAGCTGCCAGCACGGCCAATCGCGGGGCGGGGGGCGGTCAGCGCGGAAGTAAAAGCGGAGCCAGGCCCGAGAGTACGCGCCCTCGCACTGCGAGCTCGGCAAACCGGGTGCACGCGCGTTCGAGGGTCTGGTGAGCCATGCAGCGCTGGCCGCCCCGCGATCCGAAACGAGAAGCGAAGCGGCTCTCTGGAGGCGTTGAGAGGAAGAAGGCTATGATCAACTCTCTCCAGGAGGAGGCAGCGTGCTCTCGAAACTCGACGACTATCCGATCCATCAGACGCCCGAGCCGGTCGCCAGGCCAGCCACGACGGATCGCAATGTCTACGATCGCTATTGGTTCAACGGGTACCAGGACGACGCGGAGTTCTACTTCGGGATCGGTGCAGCTCTGTATCCGAATCTTGGAATCATGGATTGCGGATTCTCGATCGTTCGCGGCGGCGAGCAGCACGCGTTCCACGCATCGCGTCGGGCGCCGAAGGAGCCGACGGACCTGCAGATCGGACCCTTCCGGATCGAAATTCTCGAGCCGATGAAGAGCCTCCGGGTCGTTCTCGATGACAACGAGACCGGAATCTCGGGAGAGCTCCTCTGGATCCCGCGCACCGCCAGCATCCAGGAGGGCCGGCAGACGCTCGTGAGTGAGGCCGCCGTGATGGACGCCACCCGCTTCAACCAGTTCGGCAAGTGGCAGGGCGAGATCCGCTACGACGGCGAGTCGGTGGCGATCGAGCCGTCCCGCGTATTCGGCACCAAGGACCGCTCCTGGGGAGTCCGACCGGTTGGAGATCGCAGCCCTGCAGGTGCGCCGGCCATGCGGCCGCCCCAGTTCTCCTTCCTGTGGGCGCCCTTGCACTGGGAGGATCGCTGCACGCATATGGGCGTCTTCGAGAACGAACACGGCGAAGCCTGGCATTGGGACGGCATGATCTGTCCGGTGTATGACACGCCCGCCGAAATCCCGGGCGTCGAAGACCCCGATGTCCGCATGCTGACGGCGGTGGAGAACGAGCTGCGATTCGTTCCGGGTACACGCCGGGCCAGTGGTGCCGAGATCGCACTCCTCGAACGCGACGGCACACGGCATGAGATTTCCCTGGAGCCCGCGCTCTGCTTCCGCATGAAGGGCATCGGCTACTCGCACCCGGAGTGGGGCCATGGCATGTGGAAGGGTGAACTCGCGATCGGCGGCGAGAGCTGGAAATGTGTGGATGCGGACGAAATGGCCCTCGACAACCTTCACATCCAGCAAGTCGTGATGGCGCGCGAAGGCGACGCGACGGGAATCGGTGCCCTCGAGCAGATCCATCTCGGCCCCCACGCTCGATATGGCTTCAAAGACTTCATGGATCCCGCGTAGCCTCCACAGGGTGGCCTTTCGATACGTGTGGAACCGCCCTGCCGAGCGCCTTCCTCTCCGGCTCGGCCGGTGGCACGACGCGCCTTTCGCGGGTACTCCTCAGCCATGAACGGAAAACGTCGAAGCGATTGATGCGAGTGCCTCGAATCGGTGTCGTGCTGGGGGGAGGAGGCGTGATCGGCAATGCCTACCTGACCGGCGCACTCGAGGCGATCCGTCGCGTCACGGGATGGGATCCGGGCTCGGCCGAAGTGACGATCGGAACCTCAGCGGGCTCCGTGAACGGCGCGCTCTCTGCCCTCGGGATCCCCTGTGACCTGATGTTCCGATATGTCTGCGGCGAGCAGCCGGATGCCGAAGAGCTCTCGACCCTCTCACCCGCGGCGGCTCGCTTCCACGGGCACCCGGATCACGAGTGGACGGATCGGCTGTATCCACGCACCGGCGTCCTGCCGCGGCCGTTCCTGTCGAGCCCGCGTGCGGTGGCTCAAGCATTGCTCCCCCCGTGGAAGACGCCGCTCGAACTCTTCGTGGCCGGCTTGATCGGCGAGGGCTTCGTCTCGACCCGCACGATCGGCGAGCTGATCGAGCTGGTCTGCCCGTCGGGCTGGTCCGAGCGCGAGTACTGGGCGGTGGCCGTCGATCTCGAGGACGGGCGTCGCGTCGCCTTCGGTCGCAGCGACGCACCGGAAACCGATGTGTCGCGGGCCGTCCGAGCTTCGTGTGCGATCCCCGCGTTCTTCGCACCGGTCCGCGTGAAGGGGCGCCGCTACATCGACGGCGGTGTCTGGAGCGTCTCCAACCTCGATCTGCTCGCGGGACGGGACCTGGATCTCGTCGTCTGCGTGAACCCGATGTCGACACTCGAAGGTCGCTCCTACGAGGGGCCGGTGGATCGCATCACGGGTGTGATCCATCGTTTCGAAGAGCGCGCGTGGCGCCGCTTCGGCCGTCGGCTCGGTTGGGAGCGGCGAAGGGTCGAGAGACACGGCACGCCGGTGCTGCTGATCCAACCGACGGCCGCGGATCTCGAGGTGATTCCGGTGAACCTCATGGACGCAAGCCAGCGTCGAGCCGTCGCAGAGCGCACGCTCGAAACCACCATCGCCGGCCTCGAGACACGGGACGATTGGCTGCGATCCGTACGCCTGCTGCATGCCGCGGCGGAAGCGATCTGACGACGGGCCTCCGCGTTCAGCGATCTGCCGGCGGGCCGCCGCGTTCAGCGACCTGACGACGGGCCTCCGCGTTCAGCGATCTGCCGCCACCTTCACGACCTCTTCAAACGACGCGCGCAGCATGTCTTCGAACAAATCCAGGTCCGGCATGGCGGTCCCATCCGCATCGAGGCCGACGAACAGCCGGCCGTCGTAGCCGTACAGGGCGATGCTCACGGGGCAATGGGGTGCCGTGGGGGCAAACGGATAGCTCGCGATGATCCGCGCTCCGGCCAGCCAGCGCGGCTGCATGATGCCAGGGATGTTGGTCACGATCAGCTGGATCGATTCGCTGCCTGCTCGGGAGAGCAGACGGAAGAGCAGGCGTGGCAGGAGAGCCACCGCTTCGGCCAGTTTCGGCAGGTACTCGAGGGCCGGGTTCGCCTTGCGCTCCAGGACTCGCGCGTGGATCTCGTCGAAGCGGGCCGTGGGATCGTCCTCGCCCAGAGGGAGCTGCACGATCACGCCGCTTGCGCGATTCCCGACTCCAGCCGTGAAACCCTGGTCACCCGGCGGCCGAAGATTGATCGGAACCAGGGTCGTCACGTCGCGGACATCCTCGTGTCCGTTGGCCCTGTGCCAGGCACCGACGGCTCCCGCGACCGCAGTCAACATCACGTCGATCATCTGCCCGCCGAACGCGGCCTTGGCGCGATGAAGCGGTTCGAAAGGGAGATCGAATCCCGAGAGATGTCGCGAGCGTCCGAACGCCCGCAGCGGTGAATCCGTCTGGTAGGAGAAATCGCTGGCGAGCCCTGCGACCACCCGTCCCATCTCGATCCACGAGGACGGCTTGGTCATGGCGGTCCACGTCATCTCGCGCACTGCCCGTGCGCGTTCCAGATCCTCTTCGATCCGATGACCGATCGCATCGGCGAAGCGGCGGGCGGTGCTGATCTCGTCCCAGGCTCCGGGCGGCGTCTTGGGAGGTGACGCTTCGCCGGTCTCTCCCTCCTCCGCATCGGTGAGTGCAGCCAGGATGGCATTTCCGCCGACGCCGTCCGCCACCCCATGGTGCAGGCGAAAGAAGATCGCCGCGCCGTCGCCGGGGCCATCGAACTCGATCAGCTCCCAGAGCGGGCGCGTGCGATCGAAGGGGCGTTCATAGATGGGGCCGATTGCGTGAAAGAGATCCTGGAGATCCGAGTGCTCGGGCGAGCCATCATCGTGAGAGAGGGCGTAGCGACGCACGTGGAAATCCAGGTCGAAGGTGGGATCCTCCTCCCATCGCGGTCGGGCCAGATCCAACGGCGCATCGACCACCCGTTGTCGCAGCCTCGGTACAGCTGCGACCGCCCGCTCGGCGGCGGCGCGGAGCCGGCTCGAATGCGGGCGGCGATCGAGCAACAGGAGCATCGCCATCGTCGTGCGCTGCCGCGGTTGGTCTCCCCACCAGAATCCCAGGTCTTCCCCGGAAAGAGGCTCGGATGCCAGTCGTTCCGTCATCCCTGGATTCTACCCTGGAGGACTAGGAAGCGCGCCGGAGCGAATCCGTTTCCGGATGGCCCGGCGGTGCGCCGTAGGGGTGCCACTCGCCTTCGGGCTGCCCGAGACGATCGGCGATCACCTCGAGCACGGCCGGATGGAAGCCCATGCCGGTGTGGCTGCATTCCACCTCCACGTTCTCCCGCTGGGGCCCTTCTTCCTCGAGGCAGCTCTGCCAGTGGACGATGCCATCCGTGCGGCTGTAGATCGAGGTGGTGGGAACGTCGAGAGGTTGGCGCAGCCAGGTCTGCAGATCCCGATTCTCCTCGAGCGGTGTGCTTCCCCGACGCAGGGGCACGAGGCGCGTTGCGTGGGTGGCGGAGATGTCGCGGAACGGTGAGCCCATGCTGACGACGAGTCGTACGCGTTCGGGATGGGCGCGCGCCAGCTCGCGCGCGAAAATGCCACCCAGGCTCCAGCCGATCAGGCTGACGCGGCGTCCGTGGCGATCGAACAACCTCTCGAGCCGGTCATCCAGCGCGCGGAGCTTCTCCGGCGCGGGCCCCCGGTTGATCCCGAGCTTCCAGCCCCGGGCGTCGTAGCAGAGGTCTCGCAGGAACGCGCGCAGCGGCGCAGTGGAGAAATCCCCCGCCAGCAGGCCCGGAAGCACCAGAACGGCGTGCCCGTCTCCAGGCGCTGCGCGCCGGGCGATCTTCCGGCGCTCCCGGCCGGCAGCCAGATCGCGCAGGGCCCGAACCTGTTCGACAGCGAAGAGGCCGAGCGGAGGCGGGCCGATCGTTTCCCAACGGGGATCCGTAGGCATACGGAATAGATAAGCACCTTTCGCCCAATGTCACGGGCTTCGGAGCATGCGGCAGAGGAGAGGCCGAGGGCGGCCAGAAGGCAAGCTGACAGGGCGAAATCGGCCCTGTTTCGCAGAAAGCCCCAGACCGGAGACACGCCAGGTCCCCAACTCGCGCCCGCCCCTGAATGACACCTGCCCTGCTGAATCGCTGGGGTGTGGTAACAAACAGAACCGCATTGAGGTGGGGAGATGACGATGCAGCGATTCGAGGGAAAGGTGGCGTTCATTACCGGGGCCGCCTCCGGCATTGGTCGAGCGACGGCAGAACGGCTGGCCCGGGAGGGCGCCTCGTTGTTCCTCTGCGACGTCCAGCAGGAAGGCCTCGAAGCCACCGTCAAGCAATGCCATGAGCTCGGTGCCGAGGCAGAGGGCCAGCGTTGTGACGTGGGCGAAGCCCCCGACATCGTGGCCAGCGTCGATGCCTGCATCAAGCGCTTCGGCGGCATCGATATCCTGGTGAACGTGGCCGGCATCTTGACGTTGGAGCGAACCGAGACAGCCAGCCTCGAAACCTGGGAGCGCATCCTGCGCATCAATCTGACAGGGACGTTCCTGCTGTGTCAGGCCGCGCTGGCCAGCCTGCTCGAGCGCAGGGGCAACATCGTCAACATCTCCTCGACATCCGCACTCGCCGGAATGCCCTACGCCGCCGCGTACGGCGCGAGCAAGGGCGGCATTCTGGCGTTCACACGCACCTTGGCCGTCGAGTACGGAAAGCAGGGCCTGCGTGCGAACGCCATCTGCCCCGGCTCCATCAAGACACCCATGACGGGCCGAAGTGGCCTGCCGGACAACCCGGACATCTCGCTGCTCCAACGGGCCATGGCCCTCGACGAACCCCGCGGCCCGGAGACCGTCGCCGCGGTGATCGCCATGGTCGCATCGGACGATGGCGCCCACATCAACGGTGAATCCATCCGCGTCGACGGGGGCACCCTCGCCTAGGAGCCGACATGACCTACAGCAAGGCTTACGACAAGTTTCCGGAGCACACGCTCGAACTGGAGACTCAGCCCGGGATCGCCCGTGCAACCTTTCAGGGCGAGCTCATCGCCGAAAGCAAGAACGCAATGCGCCTGCACGAAGGGAAATACCCCGCCACCTTCTACTTCCCCCAGGAAGACGTGCGCATGGATCTGCTGCAGAAGACTTCCCACTCCACCCATTGCCCATTCAAGGGCGACGCCAGCTATTGGAGCATCGGCAGTGAGCCGGGCCCGGGCGAAAACGCAGTGTGGGGCTATGAGTCGCCCTTCGAGCAGATGCTGGGCCTGAAAGATCTGCTCTCCTTCTACGCGGACCGCGTCGACATCGAGGGCGGAGACTGAACGCGTCTCCCTTTCGTCACCGCGGCCTGGTCGAGGGCTACTACGGCCCGCCCACTTCCCACGCCGAGCGGATGGTCTGGCTCGAGCGCCTCGGTCGCTGGGGAATGAACCGCTATGTGGTTGCCGCGAAAGACGATCCCTTCCAGCGTGCGAAGTGGCGAGAGCCCTACCCCGAGGCCGAGCGGAGGCGATTCGAGGAACTCGTGAACCGGGGCGAGGAGCACGGGGTGAGCGTCGGTTTCGCGCTCTCACCCGGCCTCTCGATCCGCTACGCCGCTGCTGACGACCGGCGCGCGCTGATCGAAAAGTTTCGAAGTCTCCGCGCCCTGGGCGTGCGCTTTCTCTCCCTTCAACTCGACGATGTTCCGAGTGAGCTCGCAGATCCCAACGACGAGAGCCAGTTTGGCTCCCTCGCCGTCGCCCAGATCTCGCTCATGCACGAACTCGCCGAGGCGCTACCCGACGTTTGCTGGTGGCTCGTCCCCACCGAGTATCAGGGGGTCGCAGCGACTCCCTACCTCGAGCAACTCGGCCAGGCGCTCGACCCGAGCATCGAGATCGGCTGGACGGGCCCAAGCGTGTTGAGCGCGACGATCCCTGCCGCCGACGCGGAAACGCGAGCGACGACGCTTCGGAGGCCGCTCCTGCTGTGGGACAACGTACCGGTTGCGGACGGCCCGATGCGGGTGCTTCTCCACCAGGGCCCGTACACCGGGCGCGAGCCTGGCTTGACACCCCATCTGTCCGGCGTGCTACTCAACCCGATGGAACATGCACGGGCATCGGCGCTTGCCGTTCGCACCGCGGCGGCCTGGTTGGACGATCCGGAGCGCTACGAGCCGGAAGCCGCCTGGGAAGCTGCGACGCGTGAGCTTGGCGCGGGTGCCCCCGCCGCCTATCGATTGTTTGCCGAAGCGCACCGTTGGTGCATCGCCTGCCCGGACGAACGCGACCGGGACCTCGAAGCCGCATTCGATGGGCTGCGGCAAGATCCTTCGGCGCCGCAGAAAAGAGCCGGCCTTCGAAATCGCCTGGAGGAACGCCTCGCCGTGAAGGACGCCCTTCGCACGGGCCTCACCGATCGCGAGCTGCTGGCCGAGATCGAGCCCTGGCTCGACGCCCACCACATGGAAACCCGCCGCATGCTCGCCGCCCTCGATCTGCTCGATGCCCTGGCGGCTCCGGCAACCGCGATGGCCCGCTGCCAGGCCGTCATCCGCTTCGAAGGCCGGCTCACCCGCCTCCCCCCGACCCACCTGGCCAGCTACGGCCCCCAGCGTGCCTTCGTCCCTCAGCTCAGCTCGATGCGGGATGACGAAGCCCGCTTCGAAAGCGGCTCCTTGACCCGTGATCGAAACCTGGCGGAAGAGATCGTTCGCTTCGCCGAAGCCCGAGCGAAAGCCCAGCTCGGCGGATAGGATGCGACGTTCCGAGGCGACGCAGCCGCAAAACGGCCCTCCGCTGAGGGAACTCGAACGCAAGAGAGCAGGTTCACACAGGTGATCCCGGCCCGATGAACGCCGCACGCATTCAAGTCGCCATTGCGGCGTTGCTCTTCTCCACGGGCGGTGCTGCGATCAAGCTCGTAGAACTCTCGAGCTGGCAGATCGCGGGCTTCCGATCGCTCGTGGCAGCGGTCGTGCTCTGGATCGCCTTGCCGCAGTGGCGGATGTTCCCCGACCGGCGGGTCATCATGGTCAGCTTTGCTTACGGGGCGACGCTCATCCTGTACGCGATCGCCAACACCCAGACGACGGCCGCGGCTGCGATCTTCCTGCAGAGTTCGGCCAGCCTGTATGTGCTGCTCGCGGCGCCAAGGCTGCTTGCCGAGCCGCGACAGCCGAGCGATCTGCCGATCGTGCTGGCTTTGCTCGCGGGTGTCGTGCTCTTCTTCATCGGCACCGACATCCCGCTGGCAACCGCACCGAACCCCAGCCTTGGCAACTGGCTCGGCGCAGCCAGTGGCGTGACCTGGGCTGCCACCTTGATGGGACTGCGTTGGTTGGGTCGGATGAGTGTCGCGAGCGCGGCGCCCGATCCGACAGGCGCAGCGGTGATCACGGGCAACCTGTTGGCTTTCGTGGTCTGTGCACCCTTTGCCTTTCCCCTCGGTAGCGCAGAGGCCAGCGATTGGCTGATGGTCGGCTACCTGGGCGCTTTCCAGATCGGCCTGGCCTACGTCTTCATGGTTCGCGGCGTAAAGCGGCTGCGGGCGCTCGAGTTCAGCCTGATCCTGCTGATGGAGCCGGTCATGAGCGCAATCCTTACCTGGATCGTGCACGGAGAAGCGCTGTCCGCCCTGGCCCTTGCCGGCGGCGCGCTCATTCTTGCTGGCGTGGCGAGCCAGGCGTTCCGGCGCTGACGAGGCATGGGAAGTAGGCTTGCGGGCCGTGCTCGGGAAGACCGGGCAAGAAGTCTGGCCTGCAATCCAAGCCCGCATGCAGCAGAAGGAAAAGAAACATGGTCGAGCCCGCCAGCCCGTTCCTGGAGAATTGGCATCGGATCGTCGCCGAGCAGGATCTGGACGCCCTCGAGAAGGTGCTCGCCGAGGACATCTCGATGGGCGCCCCGCCCTACTGGCAGAAACTCAGCGGGCGTCCCCTGGTGCATCACCTGCTCGGTTTGATCATCCACACGATCGAAGACTTCACCTACCACCGCGAGTGGGAGCACGATGGCGAGCTGGCTCTCGAGTTCACCGGCCACGTCGGCGAACTGCAGGTCCAGGGAATCGACCTGATCAGCCTCGACGAAACGGGCACGCTGATTCAGAGCCTCGACGTCCTGATGCGCCCCCTCGGTACGATCGAGGCGCTGCGCAACATCGTCGCACCCCAGATGGCAGCGATCCGGCGGAGGGCGATCAAGAGCGGCGTCGATAGCACCAGAGCCCCGGCCGCCGGCGCCAGGACGTGGCCCATCAACAGGTGGCGCAGGTCGGCCATCGGGCAGCTCGCCTGAGCCGCAACGGTACCGAGAGCGGCCGCGCTCGCAGCCGCAGCAACCACGAGCACGAGCGGGCGAAACGGAGCTGCGCGCCCGGCAAACGCCACGATACCGAGGGCGGGCAGGATCCCTACCGCCACAGCCACGGCCAGGCAGTTCAGATCGGCACTCCAGCCTCCCCCGTGCCAGGGCATCGGGCTCTCGAGGAAGAGAAGGCTGCCGCCGGCCGCAGCGAGCACCATGCCTGCCCCGGCAGCCAACACCATCCAGCGCACCAGGCGCTCTCGCCCAGGCACACCGAGAGCCACGGCTGCGACGAGCCCGGCGATGCCTGCCAGCCCGAGACCCGCGAATACGAATGCTACGCCACCCTGCCCCAGCCAAGCCTCGGCGAGGTCCGGTCGGTTGCCAAACACCACCACACCCACGGCTGCGACCAATCCCCACAGCCCGAGGAGTCCCCCGACCACGAGC
>JAFDCZ010000291.1 GCA_019312665.1 Deltaproteobacteria bacterium
GGAAACTTGCGGGCGGAAAGTGTAGTCGGAGCAGAAGACGCTCGTCGCCCGGGATGGCCGCGACGCGGATCCACTCGATGCGCCCGGACGCGTTCTCCTCGACGCGTTCGAGGATCGGGTCGAGCGCCGTGGGGTCGTAAGCCGCTGAGTTCTTGATGACGGCCCACACTTCGTCGGAGAACGAAAACTTCATCGCGCGCTCGATGTCGATCTCTGGGGCATCGATGGGCTTCTGCAACTCGTCGAGCCCAGCGCCGCTCAGATACTGGACACAGCGAAAGCCGTTCTGGGGGGCCCGTTCCCATGGAGAATGATGAGCGAAGAGAAAAGAATTGAACTCGTAGGACGCATCATTCCAGGCGCCACCGATGAGAAAGCGGCCGTCGCCGAGCGCCGTCGAAGACCACTCCCGGACGTTTCCGGCCATGTCAGATGCGCCCGAGACGCTGATGCCCGGATGACTCGCCACGGGCGCCGGCCCGGCGCCATCGAAGTTGCTCAGGGAGATCAGCGCAGGCGCGATGTCGTAGCCGGTATCGGGGAACTCGGCTGCGCGACGCCAATGGTGAACGGTCGGCAGGTCCTTGCCCCGAAACGCCGCGTAGGCGGAGGCCTCGAACCAGCTCACTCCACCAACGGGAAAATCGGCGGTGGCTTCGGGAAAATCGCCCAGCATCCAGGTTGCCGGGCCGGGGCGGCCGGTTGAATCTCGGAAACGCTGCATCGCTTCGCCGAACGCGAGCGTGTGGCCTTCGTGAACGAACGGTTCCTTCCAGTACTCGGGATTCCGATAGCCGCCGGCGTCCACGAACTCCTTGAACTGTGCGTTCGTCACTTCTGTCCGGTCGATCAAAAAACGCGCCAAGGGCATCAGGACGGTTGCCGACGGTCCCGAAGCGGTAATCGAGGCGCCTCGCTTTGCCGCCTCCACGGCGATCATGCCGGGTGGCAGGCTCCCGCTCGCACTCAACTCGAGATCGATGTCATAGGTCGGATCACCCTCGATTCCCCTCGTCTTCTTCCGGAACTCCTTGATCGATGGATCGACCACGAATCGGGCGATCTCGACGGGCTCGTAACCCTCCTTCTCCACACGCCATCGAAACAGGCCCAACGGGAGGCGCAGCTCATCGAGCGGAGTCGGACCCAGGCTCTGCCAGGCTGCATCCGTGTCGGAGTAGCGCCGCACAAAGACCTCGGCTCCAGCGGGCTCGGTGTGAACGGAGATCGTATTGCTGGCCCGTGCCCGCCATTGATTCAGCGTGGGATCGTTGGGTAGGTAGACGCGGGCCTCCTCGGCCAGAGCAAAGGCTTCGAAGTACGCCTCCTGCGTCACCAGTTCCCCGATCCGTGGGATCGCGGTCTCTTGCGCCCATCGAATCTTGGCGCGCTGTTGCAGCAGGCCAGCGCCGAACAGACCCACCAGCAACACGAGTCCAAGCACCACCGCGCCCGTCAGTGCAAGCCGTCGTCCGCGACGCGCGCGCAGCCGATGCCTCCGACTTCCGAGCCCACGCAAGCGTTCCGCCAGCTCACTCGCATGCGCCAGCCGCCGTTCGGGATCGCCGTCCACGCACTCTGTGATGTCCGCTAGCAGGGACTCATCGCCGACCTCGCGCTCCCAGCCGGGTGCCAGCGAGTGCGAGAAGTCCCCACCGACCATCTGGTAGAGCAGGACCCCCAGCGCGTAGATGTCGGATTGAGGCGTCGCCGCTCTGCCCTCGATGACCTCGGGAGCCATGTACAGGCGTGTGCCCGCTCCGGTGGTCGAGTCGCTCGACACCAACGTCTCGGTCAAACCGACCGAGGTGACGCCTGGAGATTCAAGTGCGGCTCGGCTCGTCACGAGACCGATGCCGAAGTCGGTCAGACAAGCCCTTGGCTTTCCGGAGGATGTCTCCTCGCGGATCAGGATGTTCGCCGGCTTGAGGTCCTTGTGGAGGACGCCAACCGAGTGAGCCGCTTCGAGGGCTTCTGCCACCTGAGCGACGATCTCGAGGCGGGTTGCGAGCGGCACTCGAACGAGCCCGCCTTTCTGGTTGGACCATTGGACGAGATCCCCAGCCTCCGCATGTTCCATTTCCAGGTAGTAGGGCGCCCGATCGAACTCCCAGTCGATCACCTGGGCGATGTCCTGACGATCGCCGAGCTTTTCCTTGAGCAAGCGCAGCAGCACCGCTTCTCGCTGGAGTCCCCGCACTCGATCGATCTCGAAGCAAAACTTGAAAACCCGCTTTGTGTGCGTCTTCTGATGCTCCGCCAACCACACCTCGCCGATCGCACCGGTGCCCAACTGCTCCTTCAAGACCCAGTGCTCGCGGTGGGGAACGGTCGAGCCGACTGCTGGTCGCCAGCCCAGGGTCCGCTCGCTACCGGGTGTGCCCGCGCGGCGAGCCTTGTCCGAATCGGGTGGCGGTGCCAAGGGTGAGAAATCCGAGAAGCCGACCTCGCAGATCGCGACGGCATCTTCTATGCCCTTCAAGAGATAGGGTCCGTGGTCGAGCCAGCTGATGTCGCCGCCGAGCGTTTGACCTTTCAGGCGCTGGCGAGCGCTATCGAAGACGGGGGCGGAGAGCAGAATCTGCCCCGGTCGAGCAAGGGATTCGATGCGTGCAGCGATATCGACCGCCAGCCCTTCCACCAGCAGGGACTTCGAAGAGCCCTCGGGACTCTCCCGCTCAGTGACTTCCCCAAGATGAATTCCGATCCGGACGGCGGGCAGCGACTCCTCTCGCTGGTGTTCGCGCTGAAGCTGCAATGCGAAGGCAGCGGCCTGGCTGGGTGCCTCAAAGGTCAGGAAGAAGCCGTCGCCAGCGGAGTCGATCTCGCGACCTCCGGTCTCCTCGAGCAGGCGGTGCACGAGCGCGTGGTGGTGCGTGATCACCTTGCCGGCAGCACGATCGCCAAGCCGAGTCTTGAGCTCGGTCGACGATTTGAGGTCCGTGAAGACCAGGCTGAGCAGACGTGAATCAGACTGCGCGTGGGTCATGGGCAGACCTTCGGACGGGGTCGTGTGTCCCTCCCCCATCCAGCCGCGTTGCCGCGTGGGACGCGAGCACTTCCCTTGTTCCATCTGCGTCGTTATCCGGCGCGTTCAGATTGCTCCGCGCGTCTCCGGAAACGTCGGTCCAGACGTAGGCGCCTTCCTGGGCTGCGTTCATTGAAATCTGGCCAGTATTCGTGTTCGGCGGGCAAGCCAGTATCCCGTCTGCCGCGCTGCCGTCGACACTGATACCGTGCGCCCAGACCGATCCAGCGACCGTGACGTATGCGACCGCCATGCACACCCTGACCCGGGCCGTCCGCACGCGAAGAAACACACGAAACGGCTTGTCCCTTGTCGGCTCCAACAGCGTCATGCCAACCTCCTTGGATTGACCTTCCTGCGATGTCGAGCTACGTCGTCATTGCCACAATTGAGGCAAGGAACCTCGCTTGGGACCCAGCGACATCCTGATGAAGACGCCTAGCCTGCTAGGTCGAAGATCGGCACACGGCGTGCCGGAGAATGGAGGTTGTGTGTTCTCAATATTCGTCCGCCGGCCTCCGAAATGACCGCCGGATGAATATTGGGGACAGACAAGCCGCAGCCCTCATTCCGAACCGCCCAGCTTGTCAACAGAGATAAACCCACGCCACGGCCTCCACGGAGCGTAAACCCGCAGTCTCCGGTTCGGATTCACCGGGGCCGATCTGCCAAAACCCCGCGGAATCGCGGGAATTTCTCTGGCTGATTCCGGAT
>JAFDCZ010000149.1 GCA_019312665.1 Deltaproteobacteria bacterium
CCGGAACCTGCGCGGGTTCGCGACCGGGCGCAGCACGGCTTTCGTCGTGCAGTATCCAGAGGAGCGGGTCGATCATGCCGACGCGTTCCGTGGCATGCCCGTGCTGGTGGGGCTAGAAAGCGGGCTGCCTCGCTGCGTGGCCTGTGGGCTCTGCGAGTTTGCATGTCCGACGAATTGCATCTCGATCGTTTCCGGCGAGCTCCCGGATCACGCGATCGAGCGCTACCCGGAGCAGTTCCAGATCGACATGTCCCGATGCATGTTCTGCGGCCTGTGCGAGGAGGCTTGCCCCGAGGAAGCCATCGTGATGAGCCGGGAAGTCGAGATCGCCGCGTTCGATCGGGACTCCCTCATCTACGAGAAGGAGCAGCGGAAGAGGAGAGCTGAGTGGAAGACCACGACTCACCGCTCCTGCGCCGGCTGCTCGAGGCTCACCCGGAGGCCGTGTTGGCCACGCATGCCCGTCTCGGTGACGCCACGGCGTGTGTCGCTCCCGATCGTCTGGTCCAGATCATGACGTTCCTTCGCGACGAGTCCGCGCTGGCGTTCGACATGCTCACCGATCTCACTTGCGTCGATTTCCTCGGGAGCGAGCCCCTGGGGAGCGAGACGCGATTCGAGATGGTCTACCACCTCTACTCGGTGGCCAGGAATCATCGCCTGCGCATCAAGGCTTACCCCGTCGGTGAGCCTCCGACGATCGCCTCGCTTACTGGCCTCTGGGCCTCGGCCGACTGGATGGAACGAGAAGTCTTCGACCTCTACGGCATCGAATTCGACGACCACCCGGATCTCCGCCGCATCCTCCTTTACGAAGGCTTCGAAGGCCACCCGCTGCGCAAGGACTATCCGAAGACCCGGCGCCAGCCGCTGATCGGGCCCGGGAGCCGCGGGGCATGAGCGCACCGGATCTCCACGCCGAGCACATGACCCTCAACATGGGCCCGTCTCATCCGGCGACCCACGGCACAGTGAAGTTCCTGATCGAACTCGACGGCGAATCGATCGTCGATCTCGAGGTGCAGGTGGGCTACCTGCATCGCGGCTTCGAGAAGGAGTGCGAGAGCGGCTCCTGGTATCAATGCATCCCGTACACGGATCGCCTCAACTACAACTCGGCGGTCCTGTGCAATCTGGGCTTCTGCATGGCCGTCGAGAAGCTGCTCGAGATCGAGACGCCGGAGCGCTGCCAATGGTTGCGCGTTCTCGCAGGCGAGCTCTCGCGGGTGGGCGATCACCTGACCCGTTGCGGCGCGGCCTGTCTCGAACTCCAGGCCATGACACCCTTTCTGTACGGCATCGAAGCCCGGGAACTCGTCTGGGATTTGCTCGAGGCGCTCTGCGGCGCGCGCGTGACCTCCAACTACGTCAGGATCGGAGGCGTACGCCACGCGCTCCCCGAGAGTTTTCCGGCCCTCGCAAAGGAGACCCTGCCGACCATCCGCCGCCTGCTCGCGGATTTCGAAGCGGTCGTGACGCAGAACCGCATCTTCGTCGATCGCCTCAGGGACATCGGCATCATCTCCAAGGAAGATTGCATTCGCCATGCCGTGACGGGCCCGGTGTTGCGGGCCTCCGGTGTGCCGCTCGACCTGCGCAAGGACGAGCCCTACCTGGTGTACGACCAGCTCGATTTCGATGTGCCCGTCGGCGCCGTCGGCGACAACTACGATCGCTACCTGGTCTGCGTGGCCGAGATGCACCAGAGCTTGCGCATCGTCGAGCAATGCATCCACCGCCTCGAAGCCCTCGGAGCAGGCCCTGTGGACGTGGCCGATGCTCGCGTGCGCTGGCCCGCCAAGGACGGCGTGTACAACCGCATGGAAGAGATGATCCAACAGTTCAAGAACGTCACCGAGGGTCCGAAGGTTCCGGCCGGGGAGGGCTACTTCGCGATCGAATCCGCGAACGGCGAGCTCGGCTTCTACCTCGTCTCCGATGGCAGTGAGCGCCCGGTGAAAGTGCGCTGCCGGCCGCCGAGCTTCCTGAACGTCGGCCCTCTCCCGTTGATGTTGCGCGGCGCGATGCTCGCAGACTTGATCCCGACCTTCGACTTCCTGAACATGATCGGCGGAGAATGCGACCGTTGAGCGGCGAGGGGCGCGGCGAACTCGCTGCACGCTTCGGCCAGCCGACAGAGCAGGAGGGCAGCGCCAACGAGCCTCGCACCCGGGAAGAGCACGGCGTGCGCTGGAACGAGAAGTGGATCTACCGCAATCCTGAAGGCCAGGGCTTCGACCGGATCGTGCTCTGGCTCCGCGCGGATCTGCAGGGCATCTGGCACGTGAAGCCCGACGGTTCGTCGATCCCACAGTCGTGAGCGGCCCGCCTGAGCTCGCGCCTTTCGGCCTCGTGCTCCATCACGACAGCCGCTGGAGCCACGAGGGCCAGCCGATCCTGAACACGCGGCTGCGCGAACACTTCGATCGCTCGGTTCGCTACCTGCCCGAGGAGCGGAAGTACATCGTCACGCTGGGGCATTTTCGCGGTGAGATCGAAGTGGAAGAATGCGGCTTCTTCGTGCGTGTGTTCGACTCGGAGACGGGCCGCATCGAGCTATCGGATCTGAGCCACGAGACGCTCGATCCCGCCAGCCTGCATCTATCTGCGATCGATGAAGCGGTGATCTGCCTGGTGAAGCGGGATCTCTGCCCGGAAGGGCTGCCCGCACGATTCATGCACGGCGCCCATTCCGAACTCATGCTGGCGGTCGACGAAGAGGATGGCGCCTTCTTTCTCGTCTCGGCTGGCCAGCGGTTCCGGCTCGAATTGGGTTAGGCGCTGGCGGCGACGCTAGGCCTCCATCCGGAGCGGCATCCGGGCAACTCCACGCACCAGGAAGGAATCGATCCGCCCGGTTTCCTTCGGCGGCATCACGCCGACGAGTTCGGGGACCAGGGCCTGGAAGGCGAGGCGCCCTTCGAGGCGCGCGAGGGAGGAGCCGAGACAGAAGTGCTCGCCGAGGCCAAAGCCCAGGTGGCCCCGGGTGTCTCGGGAGAGATCGAAGCGATCCGGATCCGGGAAACGTCGCTCGTCCCGGTTGGCCGAACCGACGAGCACGGCCACGTAGGCACCCTTTGGGATGGTCACGCCTCGGATCTCCGTCGTCTCCGTGGCCGTGCGGAACACGTTTTGAACGGGAGGGTCGTAGCGGACGGTCTCTTCGACGATCTGCGCGGCCAGGCCGGGATCGTCCAGCGCACGCTGCAGCTCCTCGGGGTTCGCCAGCAGGGCCGCTGTGCCGTTGCCAATCAGATTCGTCGTCGTCTCGTTGCCAGCCAACATCAGCAGGACGATGAACTGGATCATCTCGAAGACCGACAGGGGATCGGCCTCGCCCTGTTGGGATGCGAGGATCGTTCCGATCAGGTCATCCGTCGGGTTCGCGTGCCGGGCCAGGATGGCTTCATCGAAGTAGGCAAAGATCTCTTCCATCGTCTGGATGAATGGAGCGTTGAAAGGGTCCTTGCGCCCCGGGCCGCTCGTGTTGTGGATGATCGTCTCGCTCCAGCGCTTGAAGTCACCGTGCCGTTCCTTCTCCACCCCAAGCAGCTCGGCAATGATCGTCACCGGCAAGGGAATTGCGAGATCGCGCACGAGCTCGAACTCGCCGCCTTCGCGGAGCGGCACGAGGCATTCGTCGACCAGTTCCTGGATGCGCGCCTCTGAGCATGCAACGCGACGCGGAGTGAAACCACTATTGACGATGTTGCGCATGGATCTGTGGCGTGCTCCGTCCGACGCGATCAGGTTGCGGGCCCGGCTGAACGTCCACGGGCTGATCCGCAATTTGATCAGCATGTGCACTGCGAGCTTGATGCCGGCCCAGGAGAGGTTGACCCCATCCGCGCCGTTGTTCGCCAGCAAGCTGAACATGGCCCGCGACGAGAAGGTTTCGGGATCCTTCAGCACCGCCTGGGCATCCTCGTACCGGGAGACGCACCAGGCATCGAGCGAAGCCACGTGGTGAACCGGTGCGTTGTCGCGGAGGTGGCGGTAGAGGGGGTAGGGGTCCTCTCGCCAGGCCGGGGAGAAGGGGTCGAGATCGCGGAACATGGATGGACACTCTGGCAGAGGGGGAGGGAAGAGCCTTTCTCTCATCGGAGAAAAGCCTTTCTCTCTGGAGCCTTCGGTCGGCTTCACCGCCGGCGAAACGGCCGCAGAGAGCGTCTGAGGGACGAAACGCCCGGCACGCTGCTTGCTTTCTACAGTGGCATGGGAAGGGGATGCCATGCCTTCGGGCACGGCTTTCCTGCGGGGGCGGCGCTCCGAACGATCTGTTTGGAGCGGCGTCCCCGGCTCGGCCCCCTTGGTGCCTAGAGCACCAGCCGCGCGAAGCCGATCCCGAGGCCCACGCCGACCACGGCGAGGATCAGGCTGCCGAGGGCATACGCGGCCGCCATTCCGAACGCTCCCCGGGCGACGAACTCCCAGCATTCCAGGCCAAAGGCCGAAAACGTCGTGAAGCCGCCCAGGAAGCCGCCGATCAGGCTGACCCGAAGCCGCGGATCGAGCCCCGTCCGATCCTCGAAGAGCTCCGCCAGGAAGCCGATCGCCAGGCAGCCGAGCAGATTCACCCCGAGCGTCGCCCAAGGGAAGAAGCGGCCATCGACGAGGGTCGCCGCCCACACACGGGCCACCGCGCCACAGCCACCAAGCAGGAACACACCAAGCCAGGGCATCGGCGAGGACCGTATCAGCCCCCGCGACCCGGCCCCACCCTTCCGTTATCCTGCCCAACCGTTCTCGAGGCGCCGTAGCCAAGTGGTAAGGCACGGGACTGCAAATCCCTGATCCCCGGTTCGAATCCGGGCGGCGCCTCCAAAGATTTCGAGGACTTGCGCAGTGTGGGCGGAGCGGCCTTCGGGGGCCGGAAGGTGCAGAGGCATCAACGAACAGCTTTCGCGCTTGGCTCGAACGTCCCACCCACCTGATCGCCGGCCGCTACGGCACAGCCGGTCCGCATTGCTGCTGCACGGTGGCCGTTGGCGGTGTGAGCTGCCCAGTTGGTGACTGCAGGGGCCACCACCCGTCGGGTTGAAGCCCCTGCGCCGGCCGACTCAACGGCTCAGTCCCATCGCCTGGGGATCACCGAGCCGAATCCGAGCGGCCGGCTGCGAGTGTTCTTCGCCTGGTTGCTTGCTATGCATCGGAATCCGGGTCGGGGAGCTTCTCGAGGCCCATGCGGACCCTGACCTGCTGCGTCGCTCCATTCGTGGGAAGGCTCATCAGGTTGTCCGGGATCCGAGTACCATCGACGACGATCTCGATGGAGTCGCCGGATGAAGCCTGTGTGTTGTCGACGACAATCTCGAGAACACCGCCTTCGGTTCGAACCGTCGCCTCGAATCCGGGCCAGAGCCGCGGAATGTGAGGTTCGATCCGGAAGCCGTCTCCCACACGGCGTAGTCCGAGAATCGCCTCTACCCCGAGACGCCAACACCACGCCGCCGAGCCCGTGTACCAGCTCCAGCCTCCCCGGCCGACATGCGGTTCGACGCTCCCGATGTCTGC
This sequence comes from Deltaproteobacteria bacterium, assembly GCA_019312665.1. GTDB lineage: Bacteria > Myxococcota_A > UBA9160 > UBA9160 > UBA6930. Next base: position 5,515 of record JAFDCZ010000149.1, read on the forward strand.
CGCAATGACATAAGGCTCGAGACGATACCGGCGCACCTCCTCGGGGCTCTGGGTTCGCGCGATCGGGTTGAGCATGCGGAACACCCGCATGGCGCGGTCGCCGTCACCCGCCTGGGCGAACGCCCAGCCGAGCCACGCGGCGGCGTGGCTGTACTGACCTCCATTCTCACGGATGCCGGGAGGATACGCTTTGATGTACCCGGGATCGCGGGCCGTCACATCGAAGGGAGGCCATAGGAGTCGAACGATCTTCTCGTCCTCGCAAATCAGCGCAGACTCCGCCGACCGGAGGGCGACTTCCGACCGCTCGCTCGGCGCACCGCCGGAGAGCACGGCCCATGATTGGGCGATCGAGTCGATCCGGCACTCCTCGGACTCTGCGGACCCCCAGGCGATTCCTTCGTCGTCGAATGCCCTGCGGTACCACTCGCCATCCCAGCCCGCGTCTCTCGCGGCACCGAGGAGCTTCTCCGCGCGTCCGCGCCATTCCATCGCGGGTTCGGTCTCGCCGCGGAGTGCGCACAGATCGCTGAACCCATTCGCCGTGGCACCCGCGAACCAGGCCAGCCAGACGCTCTCCCCACGGCCTTCGGAACCCACGCGGTTCATGCCGTCGTTCCAATCGCCGGTCCCGATCAGCGGCAGATCGTGGGCGCCCTGCGTGAGGCCGTGTTCGAGCGCGCGGCGGCAATGCTCGAAGAGGGAAGCACGCATGTCGCCGTGCTGGAAGAGGTCGTATCGCTCGTTCTCTTCGGCCGCGAGCGGCGGCGCGTTGAGAAAGGGCACCTCCTCATCGAGCAAGGCCAGGTCGCCGGTCGCTTCGACGTAGCAGGACGTTGCATACGGAAGCCACAGGAGATCGTCTGAGCAACGTGTCCGCACGCCTCGCCCGAGCGGTGGGTGCCACCAGTGCAGCACATCGCCCTCTTCGAATTGTCGTCGCGCACACTCGAGGAGATGCGCCCTCGTTCTGGCCGGGTCGGCGTGCAAGATCGCGAGCACGTCCTGGAGCTGGTCGCGGAATCCGAAGGCGCCGCTCGACTGGTAGAAGCCGGTTCGCGCGAGGATCCGCGAAGAGAGCGTCTGGTAGAGGGCCCAGCGGTTGATCAGCAGGTCGAAGCTGGGCTCGGGCGTCCGGACGACGACAGCGGACAGAAGAGTGTCCCAATGGGCCGTGAGCTGCTGTCGAGCTTCGGCGACGGCGGCAGGGTCGCGCCATCTGGATGCAAGCTGCGTGGCATGCTTGGTGTCGCGCCCCGCTCCAAGCACGAAGTGGGTTCGCACCTCTTCCTCAGGATCGAGATCCAGGTGGACCTGAAGCACAGCGGAGGGATCTGAGCGGCCGTTCGTCGCGCCGCTCAGGCCGACGCGACGCAGCGCGGCCGGCGCCCGGGGGTCGCCCTCGTGCCCAAGGAACTCGGCGCGGTCCGTCGTGAAGCCGTGAGGTTCCCGATCGACCGTCAGGAAGGCGACCTGATCGGCGAAGTCGGGGTTCCAATGGTTGCGCGCGAGTAGCGATCGCGTTGCTGGGTCGTAGTCCACGACGACGTGAGAGACGCCTTCTTCGGGGACGCGACCGAGCAACCAGTGCGCATAATACGTCGCGGTGATCCGCCGTGGTCGCTTTTCGAGGTTGCGCACGTGCAGCTCGATGATCTTGACCGGATCGTCCGTGGGGACGAAGACGCGCACACGGCACGCGAGGCCGTGTCCGTTCTGTCTCCATTCGGAGTAGCCGGCACCGTGGCGCACCTGGCAAGGAAGGCTGGAGCCCGCTGGCCCCGGGGTCGGGCTCCAGACACGTGCGGTCTCTTCGTCCCGGAGATAGAGCGCTTCTCCGGCGGGATCGAGCACGGGATCGTTGGTCCAGGGAGTCAGGCGAAACTCTCCACTGTTGCCGGCCCAGCTGTAGCCACCGCCGGCTTCGGTCACGAGGCAGCCGAAGTCGTCGTTGGCCAGCACGTTGCACCAGGGGGCGGGCGTGCGCTCCCCGGGCTCGAGGTGAATCACGTACTCGCGACCGTCCGGTGTGAAGCCCCCGAGGCCGTTGTCGAACAAGAGATTCGCAGGTCGTTCCAACCCGGGAGTGGGGCCGATCTCGGCGTCGAGACGGGTTGGATCCAACGGAGGCAGCGGGCGAACGGCGAGCTCACGCGGGGCGAGTTGCTCGCCGAGCGGCCCGCCGTCTGCGTCGAGGATGACTCCCGCACAGACCTTGAGCAGTCGCCTCTGCTCCTCGGACAACCGATCGGCGCGAAGCAGGTGGATCCCGGCCGGTCGGCCCAGCCACTCGGCGACCTCGAGCTCTTCGAGGAAGCGATGCACGTCTTCCCACGCGTCATCTCGGTATCCCGTCGCAGCGCGCGAGAGCAGCACCAGATCGACTGGCAGTCCCCGCTTTCTCCAGAGCCGGTGCGCACGGACCACGTCCGCGAAGATTGCTCCCCGTCCTCCGTTTGCAGTTTCGATCAGCAACAGGGGGTGATCTCCCGAGATCCCAAGGCCCCAAAGGTCCCGCTGTCCCAGCGGGGTGGCAGCCATTGGCTCAGGTGTTTCGCGAGACCTGCAACCCGGAGCCAGTAGCGAGGAAAGCAACGCCTGCAGCTCCGGGAGCCGCTCCGCAGAAAGGCCCAGGCGTGCGGCCTCCCGCGCGGCCTCCGTGTGGGCATCCGAAAGGAGCCATTCGAAGGAGGCGAGCGTCTCATAGCGCGATGCTGTTTCGTCGACAGACTGCCGCGACGGCCCGGCGATGGTGACGAACGCGAGCTGCCGGGTGGCGTAGGGCGCCAGCTTCACCTCCGCGGAGATCGCCATGATTGGATCCAGCGTGGCCCCCTGGCTGCCGGAGAGACCTTCCTCGAGGGCCCGGGGCCGGCGCAGGTTCCCGTTGCGACCCAGGAAGCGCTCCCGGTCGGTCTCGAACGCAGCGAAAGTCACCGATTCCGAATCCGCAACCAGTCGGTGCATCACGACCGGAAAATGCTCGTCCGGCTCTCGGGGGCGACGTGCGAAGACCAGCGCATCGAGCGGCGGGACGTGTCTTCCTTCCAGGAACAGCTTGCTGAAGGCCAGGTGCCGGGCATCGTCCCGGGCGGGTGCAAGCACGACCTCGCCGTAGCTCGTGAACGAGAGCGATCGCGGGCGATCGGTTTCATTCACGACCGTGATCCGTCGAACCTCGAGATCGTCACCGGCGGCGACCGCGATGTCCATCCGGATGGCGACGCCGTTCTGACGTCTGTGCAGCTCGACCATGTGGGCATGGAAGACGACGTTGATCGTGGCACCGTGGCTGCCGGTCGGTTGGCGTCCGACGGACCAGACGGCGCCCGTCTCCTGGTCTCGGACGTAGATCCAAAGCCCCGCGTCGTCCAGGGTTCCATCCGGGAGACAGCGGGTGACCGCGTGCTCGCGCCAGCGGAGCGCGCCCCCTCCGGCCCCGGTCAGCCGGCTCGCGAGCTGTCCGTTGCCCAGCAGATGGACGCTCGGCCGGGCAGCTGCCGGATCCGGGCGCCACGGAATCAGCGCGAGCGGCGGCTCGGGCCGAGGGCGCTCAACGCGGGGCAGTGAACTCCGTGGCTTCTCGACGGGGAACTGCTGGGGTACGCGCTCGTGGAGCAAGAGGCTCGCTGCCTGCATTCGAGCGTTCGCTTCGAAGCGTCTCACCAGCGCGTCGTCGCACAGGAGGTTGCCGAGCGCGGCAAGGATCATCCCCTGGTGGTGGGACATGTAGGAGGAGACGATCGCGTGATCCCGGCCCTCGGGAAGTCGGTTGGGGGTGAAATCGATCGCTTCGTAGAAGCCGTACCTTGCGAGCAACCCCAGATCGCGAAGGCGCCGCAGATTCCCGGTCGCCGACGATGGAAACAAAGGAAGGGCCAACGCGGACGCGTAGGGAGCGATGACACGATCCTCGTCGAGCCCCCGTTTGTGCCCAAGCCCCTGCACCCCGAAGGCCTGGTACTGGTAGTTGTGGTCTGCGTCGAAGGCCGCGAACCCCGATTCCGACACTCCCCACGGGAGGTCGCGGCGCTTTCCGTCCGCCATCTGCTCCAGGACGGCCGTTCGCTCGCTCTCGGCCAGCAAGGTGCCCGGGTAGCTGTGGACGAGGAGCGCGGGCATCAGGTACTCGAACATCGTTCCGCCCCAGGAGAGCAGCGCGACCGCGCCTTCGGCTTGGGTCAACGGGCGAGCGAGCGAGAACCAGTGCTCGACAGGGATATCTCCCTTCGCGATGGCGATCAGGCTCGTCAGCCGCGCCTCCGAGGCGAGCAGGTCGTAGTGATGGGAGTCCATCTGATCGGCGGTGACGTTGTATCCGATGAAGAAATGTCGAACCTCGGGGTCGTAGAGCAAGCCGAAGTCCATTCCGAGGGCCTCGCGTTCCGTCTCGCTGGAAAGGAATGTGAGATCCTTCTCGAGTCGCTTCGCGTTGCCGACACCCACCGCCACGGCCTTGTCGAGCGCGTCGAGCCACTCCGCGATCTCCTGCGCAGCCTCTTCTCCCTCTACAGTGCCGAGCCGCCCACGCGCCTCCGCAACGATGCCCGATGCCTCCTCGCAACGACGCGCAAGGGTGCCGAGAGGAGCCGATGGAGCGAGCCGCTCGGCGACCTTGGTGCGAGTATTCGTCAGCTCCTCGGCGGAAGGGTGGCTTCCCGGCAATTTGGGCAGCGCATCCAGCACTTCGAGCCAGGGTACGAGCGTCTCGATTTCGTGCTTCATCCCGCGGATGTGATCATGAACCCGCTCCAGCCAGAGCCGAACGTCGCGCAGGACGCTGAGCTCGCCCGCGAGGCGAAGATTCGCGACTACTTCGAGCAGGCTGCGGTCCAGCTCGGCAGATGACCCCTCGATCGCTCGAAGCGTGCGGACCCACTCGTTCGGGCTGCCTCGGACATCGATCGCGAGCTGGTACGCCGCCACGACCCGCTCGTCGAGCTCGGCCAGGTGCGATGCGTGGTTGTCTCCGCGCAACGCCGCCAGGTTCTCCCTCAGGACGGCGAGGGTGTCCGCGAGGCCCTGCCAACGCTGGGAGCCCAAGCAAGGCATCTGCGCCGCGTCGGAGCAGCCGGTGTGGACGGCGAGCAACGCCGCCGCCAGGTTTCCGCTGTCGACGCTCGAGACGTAGCGAGGCGCAAGCGGCTCGAGAGTGCGCGTGTGATACCAGTTGAGCAGATGGCCGCGATAGTGTTCGAGCCGAGCGACCGTCCGAAGCGTATTGCGCAGGCGCAGGGCCAGCTGCTCGAGACCGATGTATCCGAGGTCGTATGCTGTGAATGTCGAGAGCAGCAGCATGCCGATATTGGTGGGGGAGGTGCGGTGTGCGATGACACGCCCCGGGTCCTCCTGGTAGTTGTCCGGCGGAAGCCAATGGCCGTCGGGGCCGACGAAGGACTCGAAGAAGAGCCATGTGCGCCGTGCGACGCCGCGCAGGAAGGCCTCGTCCTTCACCCCGAGTTGCTCTCGCTCTGTCGCCGCGCGTCGGCTGAGTCGACGAGCGATCTCTGGCGACACCGCCCAGAGTGCCAGGAGCGGCAGCGCGAAGGGGAGAGCGTCGGGGCGCCAGGTCAGCAGCGCCGCGCCCGTGGCCACCGCCAGCAGAGGCGCCGCCGCCATCTCGTTCCAGAAGAGCGCTACCGAGTGTCGCTGAGAAAGGACTGCCGCTGCATGTGCGGAGGTCGTCCACTCGAGCAGATGGCGCTTCGTGAAGACGACCCGAACGAGCGTGCGGACGATTGCATCCGCGGTCACCGCTGACTGGTGGGGAAGG